>NZ_OY762552.1:2100000-2215000 GCF_963666025.1 uncultured Methanobacterium sp.
GCCACATCGCTTTCTTTAACGTGGACTATAAGGTCACCTCCGCCTATTTCTGTACCAGCTTCTGTGATTACTTTTTCTAGAGATGCTTTGTATTGGGTTGCATCTGAAGAGGCTATTTCCTTGAGCTTTTCTTCAGCTTTAGTAAAAGCATCTTCTATTACTTCTTCTCGAGCCTCAAGTTCCATTCTCCGGGAGTTCATCTTAGCTTCTGAGATAATCTGCTGATACCTCATTTGTGCTGTTTTTTTAGCATTTTCTAAGATTTTCTCTTTTTCAGCCACTGCTTGTGTTTCGCCTTCAGAGAGAATGGATTCATTTTCCTTTTCAGCTTCCGCTAATATGGATTCTGCTTTTATCTGGGCATCAGACATTATACTTGAGACTATCTTATCTGTCCCGGCGCTCATCTCGATCATCCCAGAATTCCGCCGAATACCATGAGGAGTATAGCAATCAGGAAACCGTAAATAGCCTGGGTCTCGGATAGTGCTGTGAATATAATACCTCTGGCGAACATGTCTTCGTTTTCAACTACTGCTCCTACTGCGGAGGATGCGGTGATACCCTGACCCATACCAGAACCAAGACCAGCAAATCCTATTGCTGCTCCTGCACCTATTGCTACCAGTCCTAGGGAAGGAGCCAGTGCTTTATTTGCCATAATCGTGAAAACCATAAGCAGTATAGCAATTAGGAATCCGTAAATAGCCTGAGTTTCGGGTAGTGCTGTAAATATGATACCTCTGGCGAACATGTCTTCATCTTCGGCCACAGCACCTACACTTCCTGCTGCTGCTATTCCCTGTCCTAAACCTGATCCTAATCCTGCAAAACCGACTGCTAATCCAGCTCCTATGCAGGCTAATGCTGTTCCTAAAGCGACTTCTACCATATTATTTTCCTCCTATTTCAGTAAACTTTCTTTTGGCACGGAAAGCCTTGAATTTTTGACTTCCACCTATGTAAAACTGAGCGAAAAACTCAACATAATGCAAACGTAATGAATTTATAAAGGCACCCAGGGTCTGGAAGGCACCGTTTGCAATCTGCCCTCCAATAAATACTATTGGTGCAATTATTATTCCAATCACCGGGATCATTTCAGCACAAATTCCAGCTAATATGTTAACTGTCATTGCGATTCCACCGGTGGAAAGACATAATGCCAGGAGCCTGGCGTATGAAAGAACGTTTCCCAGGAAACCTGACAGGTCCATAATTCCGAAAAATCCATTGAAGTAAACCAGCATGATTAAGCTTAGAACTAGTATTCCTACTCCAGAGTACAGAAGTATTCCGAATCCTAAGAGATATCCTACTGCCAGTAATATTATGCCTGCTTCCAGGACAAACCACACTATTTGAGCTCCTAATGCTTCCTTGACATCTCCTCGTACTATGTTGTTGTATGCTCCAAATATCAAACCCATGTTGATGTGGAGTACACCCACAAGCAAGGCGATTATGAGGATGTTTTCAGGGTGTACGAAGGAGTTTATGGATGGTATGGTGGTTGGAAGAGCTAATGCTGAATTTCCCCAAATAAATCTGCCTATAAAGTCTCCTATGAAACTGTTAGTGACTAATCCCAGGATAACAGCCCATACTCCGCAGGCAACCATGATTAAGCCAAGGTTGGCCATGGTTTTACTGTTTCTTCCCAGTCCTCTGAATATGATGTAACCTATAAGTGCATCTGCAATACCGTAACCTGCTTCGGTTAAACAGAAACCGAAGAAAAATGGGAATATAATAGCCATCATTATGGTGGGATCGATCTCCCGATAGTCTGGGGGAGAATACATGTGCACAAACATTTCATATGGTTTGGCGAACCTGGGGTTATCAAGTTGAATGGGAATGTTATCTTTTTCCACGTCTGGGTCAGTTACATCTACAATTGAATGACCTTCAGTTGATGTGTCAATGGTTAAAAGAGCCTTTTTGAGTTTTTTCTCAGGGACCCATCCTTCAAACATGACTGTTTTTTCAGTTTCACCAAAGGAAGAAAAGACTTCACTGCGTTGTTTTTCTATCTCTAACTCTTCTTTAAGTGCTCTGAGTTTCTCGAACCATTCAGCAGATATGTCTGCCAGTTCGTTTAAGACAGATTCTTTTTCACTGGCTATAGATTCCAGTTCAGATTCTGATTTCTGAACTATCTCACCAGGTTTACCTGAGAGACCGGAAAATTCGAATCTTTCAAATTCCAGTTTACGCAGCTGACTTAAAATTTCATCATTATGCTGTTGCAGTGTTACTACAACCAGGGTTTTAAATCCTTTTAATTTACTTTCCTGGTCAAAAACAACAATTTCATCATTATATTCCTTCAAATTTTCCATGAATTCCTCATAGGATTCTGTGGATATTTTTCCAGAAATGAAAGAGACGTAATCTGATTCTTCTAGAAGACCAAGGTCAACATCAAAATTGGAAAGATTTTCTGCAACTTTAACTGCATTTTCAAGTTCAGTTTTCCTGGAATCTAACTGGTTGATCTTTTCTTCTTGGGGTTTGGTCTGGGCTTCAACGTCTCCCAGAATTTTTTCGGCTTTCTGGATAAGTTCCTGAACACTCAGGGCTTCTACTTCTACTTTTTCAATGGGTGGGGGGTTTATGAAACCCTTCACCAGGGGTAAAATTCCCTTCTCCTTTCGGGCCACTGATTTTAGAAAATCAGCAGTTCCGGAGGTTTTCATTAAAAGGGAAGAAATTTTACCGGTAAAAGGAGAGGCGCTGGATGGTTTCAGGATCTGTTTCCATTCCGCGTCCTGTTGTATGCGCTCGGATATATCTTCAATCTGGACCAGTGCTGCTTCGTGAAGTGAATTCACCGCCGAATCAGCGTACTTGTCCAGGGTGATTATCCTGAGCTTTTTCATCCTTGCCGGTTTGAACATGGTTCTCACACTATAATATGCTTTTTACAATGACTTCAGCAGCCTCATCAACCATACCGGTAGCTTCATTTTTAGTTATCTCTACTTTTTCTTTGGTTTGATTGTTTATTTGATATGCTTCCTTTTTGGCGTTGGTTTCGGCTTCAAAAGTGATCTTTTCTGCATCACTGTTGGCCTCTTCCTTGGCCTTTTCTATGGTTTCTTTGGATTTAGATTTGGCTTCTTGGATCATTTCAGAAGACTTGGCTTCTGTGTCCTCTATTAGTTTATTGGCATCACTTTCAGCCTTTTTTATCGTTGTTATCGCTTCTGACATTGTTGTCATTTAAATCACCCTAATATGACCATGATAAACGGAATTCTATTAAGGCTTATATTTATCTTTTACTATTTAATTTTCTAAGTATGAAAAAGAGTAGGGAGGACTTATTTTGAAGTATTCAATTCAGCCCGATCTGTATCAATATTTCTGGATTCGGAACCATTGTAATAAATGTCATCAACTTCAACAAACTTTCTAAATGGAGTTTCAACTGATTTTTCTTCATGTATGTGTGAAACAAGGGCTGGAACTCTTCCTATCATAAATATGCCCGTTCCTAATTTCCAGTCAAAACCCATATCAGAGAGTATTCCTGAATTGGCACCATCCACATTCATATGAATACCTTTCATTTCAAGGAGCAGATTTTCAATAGAGATGGCTAATTCGGTGTGAATTCCAAAACATCCGTATTTTTTAGCGGTTTTAATGAGTTTTGGCGGTCGGGGATCTTTGTGATGGAAACGATGACCAAATCCTGGTATTTTTTTCCCTTTTTCCAGATAGTGTTCCACTGTTAGTAGTGCCACATCTTTTAATTCAGATCTTGAAGCAGGAGGTCCTTCTGAATCAATGCCTTTTTTGATCAATCCCTGTAACATGCACATGGAACGTTCAAGGGCTCCTGCATGATGTTTTCCAAATGAGGAAAGTCCTCCTGAAACACAGGTGTTCATATTAGCTCCGGTGGAGGCCATGATCCTGGCAACCTGGGTGCTGGGGGGAGTTACTCCGTGGTCACAGAAGGAGACTAAAACAGCTTCTAACATTTTTGCCTGTTTTTCATGGGGGAGTTCTCCTTTTAGGAGCAAATAAACCATTTCTGGGAATGAAATATTTCCTATCAAGTCTTCCTGGGGGTATCCTCTGGTGATTATTCGATTAGGTTCCACCTTGGTAATAGAGGTTCTCCATTTGGGCTTGCTAAGCTTTAATAAATTTTCCACAGTCTCTCTTCCAATTGCCATTTTTCTCACTCCAGCGCATTTTGTGAAAGATAAATAGATGATTTTCTTGGTTCAACACAACAACAGGGGCGCATGCAAACGATACGAACTCCACTGGCTCTTTGTGGCCCTATTTTCACCATTGCCCCCAGAGCAGTGACTGAACCCCCCAGACCAAGGGCGCCAATATTGGTTAGATTCAAGGAATCAGTTATCTTTTTTTCAATTTCTGATTGATGATTGAGGTCCCCGTAGGCCATCGCCTTTAACATCAGTGATGAGGCTTCAAAATGGGTTCTCCCAATGCCTAATGCGGGGATACATGGTGTGCACCCCAACTTAGGAATCTCTGATCTCATCCATGTCAGCGCTTCCTTAAAAAGGTTTTCATGATCCCGCTGGTGAAAAACACGATAAGTGTGACTTCTTATCTCTGGACCGCCACCTAACATTAATACATGGATTTTAAGGCCCTTAACATCCATTTTATCCACCAAAACAGATGGAGGTATTACTTTTCCAGGGTCATTGTAAAGTCCCTGGCTCTGTTCAATCCGTTCTATGTCATTCCCACAAACTGCCATTGGCCTTCCGGGGAGTTTTTTAAGGCCTAAAGCTACACCGTCATATATTTGGTCGAATAAATCTGGATTAAACTGTGTATTATGGCCTAATTCAACCAGTACATGTGGTATTCCAGTGTCGTCACACAGGGGAACTTTATTACTACTGGCAAGTCTTGCGTTTTCCAGGAGCAATTCCAGAACCCAGCGAGCATTATCATTTTCCTCATTTTCAACTGCCCTTTGGTAAGCTTGAATCTGGTCATCTCTGAAGGTTGTACTGGCCTCAATCACTGCATCTTTAACCAGGTCTCTGATTTTTGTGGACATAATTGACTCCTAAGTGGGATTGATCCCCATTCTTTTTTGATTTTTTAATGAGATTCCGGATGAACCTTTTGAAGTAATGGGGGATGAATCAATTTTTAAATAATTATTTTTTGGATGGTAAAGTTGAAATTTAGTTGAATATAGGTTGATTAGGATAATTGGATTTTTTAATTCTTTTAATTCCTTTGATTCAAATTATATTGGAATATTTCACGCTTGAAATATTGAATATGCTTGAACTCATGTGATTGCTTTACTTAGGTATAGCCAGATCTCCTACTCCCTTCTTAGAGATCACTGCTTCAGGATAAAAACGGTTAATCATACTCTGAACCAGTAAAACCTGTCTTGCTCTTTCACCAGCTTCTTTCCGGGTGGTATCGTAGCCATGATGGGCAGCAACTGCCCCTCCTGTTTTAAGATACACTGGGCCGGCTTTCTTGATAATTTCAGGGGCTTCGTAATGCCTGATGAAACCTCCGGAAGATTGTGGATTTTCAGTGTGGATATCCAGTGAAATGTCAATGGATTGTCTTATATCAGCTAACATTACTATCTGCAGATCCCGAACCGGGTTGAACGAGTCTGCTCCGATCATTTCCAGAAGACGTGCAGAGGCAGGGTTTCCGTGACCACAATGGGCTGAAACTTTAAAATGCACATCTGAGGGTAATTCTCCTTCTTCACGCATTTTACCCAGAACCCAGAGGAGTCCTTCATCATAAACCACTATTCCCCTCACACCAAGATCCACAGCCCTTTTAACATCTTCAATGGCATAGGTGAGGTTATCATAACCTCTGAGCCGGTATCCTATCCTGGCACCTTCCTTGGTTTTAGCCGAGGCACTGGTGTCATAGGTAGCCCGTGGGCCAACACTTAAAAAAAGTTCCATCCGAGCATCACGGGCTAAATCAGCCATTTCCAGGATTTCCCTGTCAGTTAAGAGCATTATTCCTTTGGTCTGGGTCACCCGGTGCACCATGACCTCGTATTTATCCAGGGCATCCAGAAGACCCTCCAGAGCTCCGGGTTTCTGGATTCCAGGGACTTCAAAACGATACTGAGCACCATCTGGAAACCTTTTACCTGAATCCGGTAAATTATCATCCACTTTATTGATTCCAATTTTATTCAAAAAGTTACGAGTGTCCATACCAATAACACCTATCCTATATTATTATATGATGATTAGTTTCGTTTATTGACTTCCTAACTATGATTATTAATGAGAAGTAATTATTAATGCAGGAGTAAGGGTATTTTTAACGCAGGATTAAGGGAATTCATCAATTCTTTTATATTTGCATCTTCCAGGTCATCCAGAACCTTTAAAACATTAACATTTACATGGGGATTAAGGTTAATGAATTTATTTAATATTTCATCCCTGGTGAATGGATTTTCAGGTTCTCCTTTAGCCAGATCAATTCTTTCAGTGTAAGCATGTTTCCTGGTGGTTATGGTTACTTTTGATGGTCTTTTTTGAGGATAAAGTTTATTCAAATCTTCATCACATTTAATCCTGATTTTACTGGTAATTTCAGCAATTTCATTAGTTCTATTCGTTTCACCAGTCCCACTATTTTCATTTGAGAAAGATGTGCGTGGAATATCTCCAATATCCAAATTTCTCTTTATAATGGTCAGGGCCAGACTCACTGGCAAACTCTGCCGGATTCCTTCCGCAGTTTTTGGATGGTAATTATTATGGTCCGATGCGATTTCATAGGTTTCAACTGTTATATCTTGAATATCAGTGATTTGAAGATTTTTATTTTTCATTATACTAATGGCAGCATCCAGTGAGGAGTGTAAATGTCTGCAAACAGGGTATTTTTTGAAATAAACCCTGAGAATTTCAAATTCATCATGCAAGCAGTTTTCAGTCCTATATTTTTCAAGAGAATTTTTTCCCTCTTTCTGCTTGCCCATAGCCTTGAAAAGTCCTTCTTTCCCTTCAAGAATATTGTGGGCTCCTGTAAAACCATCCTTTGCCAGTAATGCCGACAAAACTCCGGATTGGGCAGCTTTTCCTGCATGGAGGTGTTTTGCCATGCTCCCAGCATGATCTGATTCCAGTAACCCTGCAGCCTGGGTCCCGGCCAATCCCAGTGCATTCAAAATACCCTCCTCATCCATTTCCATTATTTTTGCGGCTGCGGCTGCTGCACCCAGAGTGCCACAGGTACCGGTACTGTGGAAACCTTTCTGGCGGTGGCCTGGATTAAGAATCATTCCCGTTTTTATTGCAACCTGGTATCCCACCACCAGGGCAGTAATGAATTCTTTCCCGGTTTTATGGTATGATTCTGCTAGGGCTAATGCTGCCGGAATTACGCATGCTCCTGGATGAAGCTGGGCCAGGCGATGACCATCATCCAGATCAAGGCAATGAGCAGAAACTCCATTGGCTAACGCTGCATCCAGGGGAGTGGTAGTATTTTCACAGATAATAGTGGAACTTCCGCCGGGGATATGAGAATCTTCACCGATATTGTGGGGATTTCCTCCAGTACTGAGGATATTCCTTACAATCCTCGCACTTTCACTACGCGACCCTCTGAGTGAAACCCCTAAAAAATCAAGGAAGCAGAGCTTTGCCTGGTTTACCACTGCTTCTGGAAGATCAGGGTAGCTAGTTTTAGCAATGAATTCTGCGAGATCTCGGGTAATCATTTGTCTAGCCTGTAAATAGGTTATAATTGATAACTTTAATTTTAAGTGGATTATCAACCTCTAAGGATTATCAACCTCTAACTAATGGTTTACTCAAATGGCGACGTGCGGAAGGTGGAACCTCATAAAATCCGGGTTTGATGTTTCTTTTAACTTCCCTTCTTTCCTTTAATTTCCCCTCTTCGTGTTTGTCTTCTTTAAAATCTCCATTTTCATCCTTTTTAGAGGTTTCACGTATCTTATTACCGCACTGAGGACACTTATAACCCTTACCTTTCCCTGCAGACTTCATACGCTTTCCACATTCGCAAAGTGGATTTAAATATTCATATAATGGTGCTAGGTCCCTGATTTTAATTTTTTCTACGTTGAGGGTTCCTTTATTCCCGATTCCACCGTAGACTTCCACCTGATCTCCAGGGGCCAGATTACGTACCACATCACGGAACTCTTTGGTAGGTTCATAGGCTGCACATTCTACCCCTCCAGATTCATCCTCTAGGGTGAAAATAACGTGCCCTCCTTCAATAACCACTGGCTGGTTTTTAACAGTTCCTCGAACAATGTAGCACTGGAACTGTTTCATCCTGGCAATGGCATCTATCTTTTGCAGGTGCAGATCAGTGTGCTGGTTGGTTAAAAACACCCTGAAGGATTCAATGGGTTCGGATACCTTCACCATTTCATGGGCTTTTTGAACTGCTTCTTTTGTCTCTCCTCGAATCCCGTAAAGCACTGGGCAGGGTGTGTGTGGAGTTATGGCCATGTAACCATCATCAACATTGTCAAAGGTATCAGGGTATGTTTCCTGGTTCATTTCCAGGACAGATTCCGGGTCAACCCTTCTTTTTTTACCGTAATTGGCGGGGTCACGGTAGGCAAGCAATTCATAGGTTGCATCAGTCAGGGGACAGCCAATGGCTGCCAGGGACCCAATAATGCCTCTTCCCTTTTTGAACTTGAATATCTCTGCCCCCACCTTTCCTGCTAACTTTTCAGCTTCTTCCTGAGTTACAATGGTTCTGATGGTTCTGAGGGCATAATCCTGAAGTTCAGGAGTTACCTCACCATCATAAAATACCACACCTGGATTGGTTTTAGGGTCTTCCATTACAGCCAGTTCTTTCACCATCTTCAAAATAAGATTCTTGGCAGTTTTAACATCTTCTTTTGATTTCAAAACCAGTTTAAATGATACTGCTCCATTTCCCCTTGTTTTATGGGGTGCGAATGGATTTAGGCGTATCAGGCGTGGTGGACCATCCACTCTAAAACCACAAGCTTTAAGTCGGTCCATTATCACAGAACATATATATGTGGTGCACATGCCACTGGCAGAGTCAGTGTCATCCATACCAACATAAATATTATACAAGTCAGAATTCATATCAACATCATTCATAACAAATATCACCGGGGTGTTTTTTCATGTCGAACATGCCCTTACATAGAGATCATATAATTATTGAGATCAACGAGCTTTTATCCAACCATGGATTTGACACTTCTAATATATATGATAGAAGTTGTTTTGATCTGGTGGCTCGAAGAGAACTACTTTTGCTTTTAATGAAAGTACTGGTAAACGTGGACGGGTTCAGCGCAGCCCATGCCCAGGAAATTAAACGAGTAGCCCGCACTTTCTTTGCTTCACCCCTCTTAGTTGGCCTCAAATCCAAGAATGAAGCATTAGAAGAAGATGTGGTATACGAACGCCATGGAATACCGGTGATAGCACCTTCAACCCTGCGAAATATAGTGGTGGAAGAAATTTATCCGGAAATATTCGCTGATCGAGGTGGATATTACGTTCAGATAGATGGCCAGGTTATTAAACAGATGAGGGAGCAACAAAACCTGTCACTGAAAGATCTGGCTGATAAGGCCCATGTATCCAGGGAAACCATCTATAAATATGAGACTGGTAGGGTACGCGCACAACCGGATACTGCATTTTTACTGGAAAGTATCCTTGACATGAGAATCACTCTTTCAGTTAACTTATTTTCAGTTCCGAGTGATGAAGATGCTGCAGAAACTAAAAAAGGCGAACCCCGTGAACTGGTTGATCTGGGTTTTGGAGTTATTAACACCAACCGAACACCCTTTGATGCCCTTGCCCAGGCTGAAGCCACCTCCAAAAAGGCGGAACCATTACTGACTGATCTTGAAAAAAATAGGAATCAGAAAGTGTTAAACAAGATGGCCACCAACCTAAAGGATCTTTCTGATGTAATTGGCACTGATGCAGTCTTCATACTGGAGAATAAGAAGGATACAGAATGTATCGATGGAGTGCCGGTGGTTCACAGCTGGGAAATTGGGGAGATGAAAAACCCTGCCGAGTTTCTGAAGATGCTGGCCGAAAGACGGGAATGTAACTGATCTGTTTATAAATACTGATCTGCGGGTAATAATTTGGAAATTCAAAAAGAATTCCTATTTTTCTTTTTTTTACAAATTTGATTAATTTTTTACTCTTCTTTAGACTTCTTTAAATTTTACTCTTCTTTAGATTTAACCCACTTCTTTAAATTTTAATTATTCTTTAATTTTAACTCTTCTTTAGATTAAAATGTCTTTAATAACTCTTTGGGGGTATGTAATTATATAATACTCTTCTTTTCAGCTGTTTTATTTAAGCACTCAGACTGCAAGATTTTTTTCACCATTATTACTCTTTTTTGAAAGTTTGATACAATTTGGGTATAAAGTGAAATAAAATGAAGAAACTTGGGATAAAAATCCAGTTAAAATCGGGTGAATCTCGGAAAAACTACTTTTAAAGGTTTAAATAACCTGAATACTATCCAAAAACAATGGAGGTATTCAAAATGAGTTAATCCTCTCTGCATTATTAAAAAAATTACATAAATTTGTCAAATTAAAAAATAATTAATTAACATCAAAATTACATGAAAATAGAGTTTTATATGGTTTATTGGAGGTGAATGGATGAATCTTTACCAATTGGCGTTTAACAACATCCGCAGAAGGAAACTTAGAAGTGCATTAACCATGCTCGGGATAGTAATTGGAGTTGCCACTATCCTGACATTATTAGGAACAACTGCAGGATTAGCTTCGGCAGTTAACGATCAAACAAATAAATATATGTACGATGTCATAATTGCACCCTCATCAAGTAGTGGATCTTATTTAATGGATTCGCAAACGGTTTTGAGGGTAGAAAACCAGTCCAATCTTTATGGATTCCAGGAATTATCTGTTTTTTCAGAGGAAATAAATGGAAGCACAGTAACTGTGGGTGGGGTAAATGATTGGAGCCAGGTTAAAATAAAAAATGGAACACAGGGTGTGGTAATTAATCATGCAGTTGCAGATAAGCTTCACGTGGGTATTGGCGATAAACTAAAAATTAAGAATAAGGAGTTAACCATCACCGGAATATCCAACGAAGAACAGGTGGATGAGGATGTACTTGGTATTTACATAAACCAGACTATTGCCAAGCAGATGGCAGATAACAAATTAAGTGCTATCTATGCTCGGACTAATGGAGATCCAAAGACTGTTGCTGAGAGTACAGAAAAGCAGGTAAGTGGAGTTTCGGTTAAAACAAAATCTGAAAAGGTTGCTGAGGTTCAGGAATGGGCCAGTAAAGCACAGCTTTTCATGGGAGTTATTGCAGGCATAGCTCTGGTTGTGGGAATTATAAGCGTGGTAAATACCATGATGATGAGCGTCATGGAAAGAACAAAAGAATTAGGAGTTTTAAAAGCTGTTGGATTTACAAACTGGGAACTGAAAGGAAGTATACTATTTGAATCCGGTTTATTAGGGTTCCTGGGATCTGTTGCCGGAGTTATTCTGGGCATAGTGGGTGTAATTTTAATTGCAAAGATGCTGAATTTTACAGAATACATTCCAGCAATGATACCATTATGGTTAATTGGAAGTGTGATTGTGGGATCTACCATTTTAAGTATTTTAGCTGGACTTTATCCAGCAAGACGTGCTTCAAAATTGAATGTGGTGGAGGCGTTAAGGGATGAGTAAGTTAATAGAATTCAATAATGTCTGGAAGACATATAAAATGGGTGAAGGGGAATTAAACGCCATTGCAGGACTGGATCTTAGTTTAGAGAATGGTTCTTTCACAGCGGTGATGGGTCCATCTGGATCTGGAAAGTCAACTTTCCTCCACATTACAGGGATACTTGACACACCAACCAGGGGCAAATTCTGGCTTAATGGTAAAAATACCACCAAATTATCGGCTAAAGAGCAGGCCAGACTTCGAAGGAATGAAATAGGCTTCATATTCCAGAGGTTTAATCTCATGTCCCAGCTCACAGTCCTGGAGAATGTCATGCTACCTATGATAAAAGAGGATTCCCAAAAGGCTAAAAATATTATAGACCTCATGGGATTAACTGGAAAACATGATAAACGCCCGGGACAACTTTCAGGAGGAGAACAGCAGCGTGTAGCAATTGCCAGGGCTCTTATAAATGATCCCTCAATTATCTTGGCTGATGAACCAACAGGAGAACTTGATACTCAGAATGCAAATTCAATAATGCAAATACTCCAAGATCTAAATCAAAACAAGGGTGTCAGCATTGTAATGGTCACCCACAATCCAGATGCAGCGGATTTTGCCGATGAAATTCTTCATATGCGTGATGGTATCCTCGACCGCCCGAGTAAATAAAATAACCAAGTAATTAAAATAAAATATCAATTATTTTTTTTAATTTTTTAAACATCTAACACAATCAATACAACTGTATACTTATTTTTTGAAACTGTAGGTTAATTATTAGGAATTTAACGAGTCTCCTAATTAATTGTATATAATTTGAGGGTATGATTTGGGAATCAAATGTAAAAACATGGTGTGAATTTCGGAAAAACTTTTTTTAGTATATTTACATTACCTATAACTACAGCTTTTATGCATTTCTTAAAATGATTGAGTTTCCATTGGGATAATCACCAATATTTAAGCACAGCCCTATCATTTAATACTGCGGCCATTACAACAATCCATGAGGTTTAAAAGATGTTATTCGGATCACCAGACTTATTAACCAGTTTCATTGTAATTATAACTGTTATACTGGGATTTGGAACTATTTTCCTGTTGTGTGGGCTGATTTATATTTACTGGGGAAATTATCGGGAAACAAAATCAAGTTATGCCGTGGGTCTTTTATTGTTTGCATCGGCGTTACTACTTCAAAATATCTTGTTAACTGGAACTTACTTCATCAACGTACTTAGTCACTGGTATGAAGGAATTGTAATGTTTGCGCTTATTGTTTTTGAATTTATAGCGTTGTTAATACTGTTTAAAATCAGCTGGGAATGATGTTTGTACTGATAATAGAGTTAGGGATCTTTCATGAAAAAGAAATTTCTATGGTGGTTAATTGTAGGCACTAAAGGTGGTAAAAACCGAGCCAGGATAATTAATGAACTTAAAGAAAGGCCTTATAATATTCATCAGCTTGCAGAAGTGCTTGAACTTGATTATAAAACAGTTCAACATCATATGGGAGTTCTGGAAGAATCCGGTGTTGTAACATCCAGTGGGGAAAAATACGGGAGATTGTACTTTCTTTCCGATAAAATGGAAGAAAACTACGATACATTCCATGAGATATGGACCCAGTTTCAGAAATAAATAATAAAATGTAGTCAGTGAGTCAAGTGAGTCAAGTGAGTCCAGAAGTCAGGTTAAGTTTAAAAAAATGGCTTAAAACATTAAAGAGGTTAAAAGATGCTTTATATATCGCCAGAATTTATTAATATTATTATAATCATCAGTAAAATACTGAGCATTGGAAACATTTTCCTCTTAACCGGACTATTATATTTATACTGGAGAAGTTACCAGGGAATGAAATCCAAGTATACCTTAGGATTAGTTTTCTTTGCATCATTCTTCCTTTTTCAAACCATTGCCTTGGCCGCAGCACTTTTTTTAATAAAATGGTTTGTCACCGCGTTTTTCATAGTCTTACTGGAATTTATCGGGCTTTCAATACTCCTAAAAATAAGTTGGGAATAATATAACGAATGAGAATATTGGGATAAAATAATTTGGGAATACTAATCTAAATTACGTATTTTTATTCCTAAAGCTATTACTTCTATTGTGTTGTAGCCATTAATTTTAGGTCTTGTAGCTAGTTTTAGACGTTTAAAACTATTATTATATAATATATTAAATCTATTACTCCAAAAAATGTGCAGAATTCATGTAAATGTGTTCTAAAAAAGAAAGTAAATTGATCAGATTTTTTTTAACGTTCAAACAGTTTAGAAAAGCTTTCTTCTGCTTCTTTTTGGGAAGCTATTCCCACTGCTACCATGTCCACAAAATCCGTGGTTTTAAGGTAATCAAAGGCATCATCTGGTGTCATTATTCCTGCAGCAAGTACGTGCATGGCGATAATGGTTTTATCCAGTTTTCTGATGATTTCTCTGAACTGGGCTCTTTCATCGGAGCTATAGGTATCACAGTCCATTAAATATCCCAGGCGGTTAAGGGGAACCATGTACAGTTTGAAGTCCTTTATTACTGGAGATTCAAGGAGTTCCATGGTGGTTTTAAATGGATATTGGGTTATAAGGCCCGGTACTGATCCAGTCTCTTTAATTGCATCCAGCTTTTCTCCAATCAAATTCCAGTCTCTTTGGTCGGTGATCTCTGGATCCACCAGCATGGCACTGGCATCTAACTCAGATAAAAGATTCATGTCCTCTTTTTCAGACTCTGGACGGATGGTGGCTATGATATCCAGGGGAAAGCCCTGATCACGTGCAATTTGAAGTGCCTCTACCACTGGGGGGTGGGGTATGAGTTGGATTCCCCTAACTCCCATCTGGTATGATCTGGCCATTATTTGGGCTATTGCCTCTGGATTTCGGTAGAGATCCAGGAGGTATAGTCTGGCCCTGTGCCCGAAGTGTGCTGCTCCGATGGAAGGAGATGTTCCCATTAAAGTGCGGGGGATCTGCTTTCCATCTAGTTCAAGGTAACCTTCTAACATTTTAATCTCTTTATTAGATAATCTCTGTATTTTGTCTTTTACAGGTCGGATATTCTTTTAAGTCAATGGTAAGTAAAAGTTGATTATTCAACTTTGTGGGCCACAACTGCAGTTCCAAAAACCAGGATCTCCTGCATAACATCGGAAATATCGTTGGAATCATAACGGGCACTGATTATGGCATTGGCTCCCATGGCTTTGGCATGATCAATGGCTCTCGTCATGGCCTCATCCCTGGTTTCTTCCATCATACTCACGTATTCCTTGATTTCCCCTCCGAACATGGAGCGTATTCCTGCACCGATCTGTCCACCAACACCTCTGCTTCGAACAGTAAGGCCGTAGACAAAACCTTTAGTTTCCGTAATTTCATATCCTGGTATGTAGTTCGAGCTCACAATAACATATTCATCCACTGAGACCATGATTAAACCTCCTAACACATCTATATTCCAGTTTAAGAAATTAATTCCCGGAACATTTTAATCCAGGGAACATTTCAAAGTTCATTGTTATAATTCATAGTGATTCTAGGATATATATCTATGCTCTTTAGAAGCTCAAATCTTCAAAATCCACTTTAAAACTAGGGGAATATGTTTAAATTAACCAGTAATTAGTTTAAATGTTTAAATATTAGTTGAAGTTAAAATCCATTTCAATAGTTAAGTTAAAAAAACCACTTCAATAAACAACTAAATTATAATTTATCTGGTTATAATGGTGATTATTAAAAAATATTTTTTAATACAATTTTGTTTAGTATCAGGAGTTTCATAAAAATTTTATATAATTTTTATATAATCTATTAAAATTCACAACAGATCCTAAAATTCACAACAGATTTAAATCTACATTATACCTAATAAATAATTGAACGATAATTGAAATTGCATAATTAGATTTGTAATAACATAATTAGGTTTGTAATAAAAAATGGACAACGTGGATTAATATGAAGGTACTTATTGCTGATCAGATAAACCAGAAGGGAATCGAAGAATTGGAAGAGGTTGCAGAAGTAGTTGCTCGTACAGACATCACTCCAGAAGAACTGGTAAGTGACATCAAAGATTTTGATGCCATTGTTGTAAGAAGCAGGACCAAGGTGACCCGTGAAGTTATTGAAGCTGCCCCTCTTCTGAAAATAATTGCCAGGGCAGGAGTGGGTGTGGACAATGTCGATGTGGAAGCAGCCACCGAAAAGGGAGTAATGGTGGTTAACGCACCAGAATCCACCTCCATAACCGTGGCCGAGCACACCATGGGCTTGGTGTTATCCATGTCCCGTAAGATAGCCATAGCTGATAAATCCGTTAAGGAAGGTAAATGGGAAAAGAGCAGATTTATGGGAATGGAGCTCAATGGCAAGATACTGGGTATAGTTGGAATGGGCCGTATAGGCAGTCAGGTTGTAGTCCGATCCAAGGCATTTGGTATGGATATTATGGTCTACGATCCTTACATCACTCCAGAAGCCGCCGCAGAACTGGGAGTAGAAGTGGTTGATCTGGAAACCCTCCTTAAAAACGCCGATGTAATCACCATACACGTACCACTCACCCCTGAAACCAAGTACCTCATCTCCGAGCCACAGTTTAAAATAATGAAAGAGAATGCCATAATTGTCAACTGTGCCCGTGGGGGTATAATCAAAGAGGCAGATCTATACGATGCACTTAAAGCTGGTGAAATAGGAGGTGCTGCCCTTGATGTGTATGAAACAGAACCACCCAAGGATAACCCTCTTCTTGAACTGGACAATGTGGTTTTAACTCCCCATATAGCCGCTTCAACTTCTGAAGCACAGCGGGATGCTGCCATAATTGTGGCCAAGGAGATCAAAAAGGTTTTCCAGGGAGAATCCCCTAAGAATGTTATTAACATGCCGGTGATGGACCCTGAATCATTTCAACTGATCAAACCATTCTTTGGCCTGGCAGAAAAACTGGGAAAATTACTGATTCAAACTGCCAAGGGCAACATAACGGAACTGAATATCATCTACTGCGGAGAACTGGCTGAAGTTCAAAAAAATGATATCATAACTCGGATGATCCTGCAGGAAGTCCTGAACCCCATACTCACTGAACCAATTAACCTGGTAAATGCTCCTGGTGTGGCCAAAAACAGGGGAATAATAGTCACTGAAGGCAAAAGATGTGATTCTAAGGGTTTCAAAGACCTCATAAGTATTAAAATGAAGGCAGATGATAATGAGGTTAGTGTTGAGGGTGTTTTTGACAAGGAACCCAAAATAGTCATGATCAACGGCTACCAAGTGGATGTTGAAACTGAAGGAACCATGGTAATAGTTCGTTATAAAGACATACCTGGCATCATAGGTTCAATCGGAACAAAACTGGGCGAACACGGTATAAACATAGCTAAAATGCAGGTGGGCAGGCAGGCGCCTGGTGGAGAAGCAGTAATGGTCCTTAAGGTGGATCAGAAGGTTTCAAAAGATGTGGAAGATGCCATTAAGAGTCTGGACCAGGTTTACGATGCAGTGGCTGTTAACCTATAATTCAACCTTTTAAAAAAGGTTGATCAAAACTTTTTTTTTATTTACTACTTTTTCTATTAATTAGAATTAAAATGAGAAATATATGATGAGAATTTTATCTGGATTGGGTTATAAATTACTTAAATTAGATTTAAATTGGTTTATAGTTACTTAAATTATTTTATAATACTTAAATTATTTTATAACGGGTTATCTCACCAAATGAGTTATATCCAATCATACTTTCTTCAATGTAGGGTTCTGCGATTATTAAATGAAAATACCCATTTTTGGCGAACATCTGCAAATCTGCTGTAGATGGGGATGCACTGGGGCCCGGATGACTGTGCACTGAGCCTACGGTGCCGGTGGATATGGGTATCATAAACGTATTTATAACCGCACCTTGATGGGATGTTTCACCAGCTGAAAAGACCAGGCCCTCTATTTTTAGGGTTTCATCTTTAATCTTTCCCTCTAACATGGCTACAAATTCAAAGGGATGAGCTTGTCTGGCAATCTGGATTATTTCTTCTACAACTTCCCGGTCAATAAGGATTTCCTTAAAATTTTTATCCTTATTCCCAAGGAAATGCTCTATAATCTTGTCCATCCATGTTTCTTTTTCAGTCATAATGGATCATTTTTTTTAACTTTTCAATCCCAACATATACTAATCTCAATACACTAACTAAGATTAATTTCTTATAATAAGACTAATTTAAGACTAATTTTTTATAAATAAGATTATTTCATTTTGATTATCTATTCAATCATTTTAGCTGTGAATTTACCCTGAAAAACTCCTCATCAAAGAGTGGAAGCTCCCAATCAACAAATATTTTCTTCCTTTGTGATATGACTTTTTCCTGGGTCAATGGGTTTAAACCTTCAATTTCAAACCCTTTTTTATAGATCCCAATCCCCCTCCTCTGCCAGGCTGGCATTTGGGTCAGTTTAATGCCTTTTTCGAAAAGCAGATCATGTAGCTGACTGCTATTCTTTTTATGGAGGATTTCCATTGCTTCTTCCTTGGAATGGTCTTCTCTTAGTGTCCAGTACGAGTATCCGTTCAGACAGTTCCTCCAGGATTCCAATTGCCTCCACTGGAAGTACTCCACCACTTTATCACAGGATAATGGAATCACCCTGGAATCGAATGAAATAGGTTTGGTTCTGGTAATTTTTTCCTTGAAGTCATCATACTCCATGATCTTACGGGTAAATGCGCCACACATGAAACTGGCCATAACTGAGTCTATCTTTTCCACCCGGCCGGCGAAGGGTATTTCTCCCAGTAGCAGGTTAACTTCATCGGAAAACACATATGCGAATTTGGGGCTGAACTCCTGGAAGAGCAGACGAGCTGCTTCAGAAATTATCCGAACAAATTCAAGGTCGTATGGTTTTTCAAACTCCAGTTTACGAGATAACTGTGAGAAATTCCTACCATCAAGTCTAACCACAATAGGGAAAGTGCAGGGAACCTTTAAACTGGAAAATATTTCATATTCTTTCATTTAATCAGCGTTAAATTCTTTTTATCATAAAATATGTTTTTTAAGTTTGTTTTAGGGATATATGAATCTGACTGGGATAAGTTAGTAACAGACTATTAAAATTATTATATTAATTATTAATGAAGGTATGGGCTGTTATAATGATTTGTTGGGGATATAATAGATAGTGATCTGTATTTAATTAGAAGGTGATCTGTATTATCCCTTATAAAAATAGATTTTATAAAAATTCTTATAAAATCAATTTCTCTATGAAATCAATTTTATAAAAAAATGAATTTATTCCCTAGCAGCTAATTGAGTTAAGCCACTACCATCAAATGGTTTTAAGTTCCTACCAATAGATTTTCATTGAGACTATTGAGTAGTTTAATTGCCGAATATGCGGCCAAAACACTGGTTTTGGGGTTCATAGAACATCGGAGGTTGCGGGTTATGGTACGGAATTCTCCAAAGTCTCCCACCACTTCTAATTCGTGTATGTTCCGGTCTACCTGGGGGTCGGCAATGATCTTAACATCAATCTCTTGCCCCGCAGCTATACTCACTGTGGCTGCTACATTGATATTTAGAGGGAATTTCTTAACTGCTTCACTGGCTTTACCCTCATACAGTATAGTCTCTTTTTCAGTGGTGATTCCCAGTGAACGGGGTGGCTTTCGTGTTACAAGGGTAATACGTTCAATTTTACCTAGAGATGCAGTTTTAATCCCGTCCAACCCAACAATTGCTCCTGAAGGAGCGTAAATTCTGCAATTATTCTCTTTAGCTAACTTTTGCAGTTTTGATCGGACTTTAACATCCATAAGCCCCCCTACACTCATAACAATTACATCCTTACCTGCTTTAAGGATGGGAGGGATCATTTTTTCAACTGCCTGGGGAGAAGCAGCTTCAATCACCAGGTCAACGTGGTTAAGCATGTCTTCCATGTCCAGAACCACCCGACCATCTACTTGTGAGGCCAGGTTCTCGGCTCTTTCCATGTCTCGGTCATAAAAAAATTTGATTTCAACGCCAAGCTTTCCTTCCATGGCAAAATTAGTTATTATATTGGCTATGGCGCCGCATCCTAGTATGCCGACCCTCATTTAAATCTAAGTCTCCGTGCTGGCAGGTACTGCGGTTTCTTTTATTTCTGGACTAATGAGTAAAATATCTCCTACTGCCTGAACCCTGTCGTAAGGTATTTCAATGGTTCCTTCTTCTCTAAGAGGTCGTATTTCATCCCCTTCAGGAACTATCCGTATGCTTTTGGTTATAACATCTTTAATACCCACACTTTTTTTGTCAGGATTTGTGGCAACGGCTTTAAGGGTTGAAACCCTGCCTTTTTTGATGTTTAAGATCACGTCATGGATGCGTCCCACGTACTTTCCACGGGTGGTATACACATCTAAGTTGTACAGATTCGTTAATTCCACCATATTTCCACCTCTCATTTTTTGGTACATGCCCCGGTCAATCAAACTCATCTTAATACATCTCAGGGTGTACCGTTAACTAAATTAAATTAAACCCTTCCCTGTACTTAAATATTTCGAAATAAGAAGGTTTTTTCAGATAAATTTGGGGCAACACCTAAATTCAGGGGGCTTCATGATATCATTCAGCATATTATCTGGAGATAATTAATTCATGAACTCCAGAGTGATCATAACCAGAAAACTCAAGAGGATCATTAACCAGAAATATAAGAACCTAATCTAAACTTAGTGAAAAATTAAATTTAAGTATTAAATTTAAGTCAGGGAAGATTTAATATGTATCTAATCGTTTAGTCATGGTATGATCATTTAAATCATGATCTATTTAAGATGGGATAATCTGATAAGATAATCTGATACATATGGAATTGTAATTTTTGGAAATTATAACTTAAAAATTTACTAAAAAAAAAGATTCTATTGATTAAATTCTGTTGATTAATCTATTGATAATATGTAGGTGCTTTAATGTGGGATACAAGTAATGATTACCGGCTTTTAGTGGCAGAAAAATCAGTTGAACTTTTCTTGAGAGCTGTTGAAGGAGCTAACTTCAAAGGAAAATGGAATAAAAAACAGGCATTGCAGACTGCCCGGAAAATGACGTCTGAAATACAGACCCTCTATTATTCATACCTGGAACCCTCTGAAATGGTTAAAGCTCCTCAAATAAGCATACTGGAAGATCAGGCAATGGAAATAGTTGAAGCCCTGGGAGGGGAATCTTGGCACAGAGAGTTCCTGGAACTGGCTAATCGTGATGAGAAAGAGAAACTCGAAGAATCCCTGGCCAAGATCAAATTTTTCCTCAATACCATTTCTGGTCTGGCTAATCGCCTCAGTCTGGGCCAGATCAATGACCCGGTCATAGGAATAGATATTAAAAAAGGGGAAATTTCCAGTGTTTCTAAACATCCTCAGGCAGACCAGCTCCTGGTGTGTAATGTTAACTTGCGTGAACGGGCCATTACTGTGGTAACCAATGATCTGGAAGTTAAAGAGGCCAATCATGTAGCAGTTTCCCTGCTTCCTCCAGAAGTATTTATGGGCATAACCAGCGAAGGAATGTTTTTAGGGGTTGATGGTGTTGTTTTGAAGGATGTAAAAGGAGATTTAGGAAAAATACCTCAAGGAATTCCACTTAAAGCGATGAATGAGACCAGAAATCTTGTGGAAAACTTTTTACAGTGATTCATTGGTTTTCCAACCTTGATTCCTTATTTGCCTTTTAATTTATTTTATTTTTCTTGTGGTTTTTAATTTTATCTTGTATTTTTATTTATTTTCATTAATAATCCAATGATGGGACTAATACTGGATATAGAGTTGTTAGAGTGAGTTTTGGACAGATCAACCAATAACCACCATCTTGCTGCGGGTCATATCTTCCACAGCATATTTAACTCCTTCTTTTCCCATCCCACTCATTTTGAACCCTCCGAAGGGCATGTTATCTGTTCGGAAGGTTGGTTGTTTATTTATTAGCACGGAACCTGCTTCTATTCCTTTTACCGCTTGTTTAGCGTTTTCTATGCTACTGGTAAACACACCTGCCTGTAATCCATAGGGAGTGCTGTTAGCAACTTCAATAGCTTCATCCAGATTTTTAACCCTTATAATCGGAGAAACAGGGCCAAAAGTTTCTTTTTGAACCAGTTCCATCTCTTTCTGCACATGGTCAAGTACTGTGGCATCAAAAAAAGCACCCTTCCTTTTACCTCCACAGAGAAGCTGAGCACCATTTTTGATGGCATTGTTAACCGCCTGTTCCACATGGATGGCAGCATCCTCATCAATCAGGGGCCCCATCTCGGTTTCCGGATCCATGGGGTCTCCAATTTTTAACTTTTTAGTGCGGGATACCAGATCTTCTATGAACTGGTCAGCTACCTTTTCATGAACTATGATCCGTTTGACTGCAATACAAACCTGCCCTGCGTTGAGGTAGGAACCACCCACAGCTCCCATAACTGCTGCTTTCAGGTTAGCATCATCCATAACCACCAGAGGGTCGTTTCCTCCTAACTCCAGAGTTAACTTTTTCATGCCTGCTTTTCGTGCAATAGAACGCCCGGTAGGGACACTACCCGTGAAAGATATTTTATTTATCAGGGGGTTGGTCACTATTTCATACCCTAAAACACTACCGCTGCCAGTAATGGCATTTATCACTCCATCTGGTAAGTGTCTCCCCATTATCTGTGCCATTTTAAGTGCAGCTAGTGGAGCTTTGCTGGAAGGTTTGAAAACCACCGTGTTTTTAGCAGCTAGTGCAGGGGCTAATTTATGGATGGCCAGGTTCACCGGGTAATTGAAGGGGGTTATGGCTGCAACCACCCCTAATGGAATTTTCATGGTGAAACCAAATGCACTCCTACCGGCAATGGCCGCGTCCATGGGAACTGTTTCTCCATGTATCCTTTTTGATTCCTCGGCAGCCATGAGTAAGGTTTGCAGGGAACGATCCATTTCTACCTTGGAATCACGAATTGGTTTGCCTGTTTCAAGAGTGATGAGTTCGGATATTTCCTGATGCTTCTCCTTTAAGTCCTGGTGGATGTCATGTAGTATGCGAGACAGTTTACGGGAAGACATTTCATTCATGGATTTTTTGGCTTTATTAGCAGCATGAATAGCATTTTGGGCGTCTTTAGCATCCCCCAGAGGAACATGATCCACAATCTGGTTGTTGAAAGGATTTATAACGGGGATTTTTTCTTCTTTATCAATTAAATTTCCGTTTATCAACATTTTCATGATATCGACCTTGAAAATTTAAATAAATTAAATAGAATAAAAAAATAAGTTGTTTTTTCGGGGTATTTTATATATGTTCTTTTAAATAACCCTAATTTTAATAAAATGTATAATGTGGTTTGATCTGTTATATCAAGGTTTGTTTAGGGTTTTATTTATTTCGGTAAGATTACCATTGATACTGTTCACTTCACTACCATTGGTAATGTTGCTTCCCAGGCCACGAACGTAGCTCTGGTAGGTGATGATTGCCACCAGGACGATTACTATGATGCCTCCCAGTAACATTACGTATTCTGCAGAAGTCTGGGCTGCTTCATCTTCCATTATGCTTATCTCTATTATTCTCATAGAAACACTTCCCTATTTAAATTCCCAAAAGTAGATGGGGTGCAAAGGTTATGACCACGTAGAATAGGCCATATGCCACAGGAACCAGGGCTAATGCGAATTTGATGCCCTTCTTTGCACTACCATAAAGTACGATCCCCATTAAAATACCTGCAATTATGGAGTGTATGATGATGTATCCAGCAGCTCCGATGGATGCTGCACCTAATAAAGGATTGGGTTTTCCTAAAGATTCAATAAAAGCCGAATAAGACATAGCCATCCCCAGTGCAAACGGAGCAGCAATGACTGCTGCGATTAACAGGAACATCACTGACATCATAACATTGGCTCTTCTTTCTCTTTGAAGTGCCAGAATAGCCCTTAAATCTTCTGCAACTGTTTCAATAACATCTGCAAGACTGCCCCCAACTCTTCTACCTTCAATAATCATTCTGAATGTTCTATCCAGTGTTTTGGATTTCAAACGTTCGCCCATCCCCAGAATTGCGTCTTCAAAGGTACTTCCTATTTTTATCTCAATTACAGCTCTTTTTAACTCATCAGTTAAAGGACCTTCTCCATGTTTGGATATGTCTTCCATGGCTGTTTCTACACCCACTCCTGATCTTAGGAGTGAGGCGATCTGCCTTAAAAAATCAGGAGTTCCTTGTTCAATGGAATCCACTCTTCTTTCCATCATGAAAAAAATCCAAATGAATATAATGGCTCCCGGAGCAATTAAGCCGAGAATAAATCCTATTACTGGATTTCCGCCCAGTACCATAAATGCTATAAGGGCTATGGTGCCTAAAAATATTCCTGCACCAAAAATCAGGGTTAAAAGATCAGAGGCCTTGACATACATCCCGGAACGAATCAGGATTTCCTGCATACGAACCAGATATTTGTCAGGGAAAATATTATCAATACTATTGGATACGGGGGAAAGTGCAGAAGGTATGATGGCCATTTTCTCACCTTTATTGTTATATTTTTGTATGGCTTTATTAGTATATTATTATCCTGTATATAATATATATTATATTATAATCTATCTTATTACAATATGTAAATATGTCATTCTCTATTTTTTACATTCTATTTAAATGGACTAATTATAAAATAATTAGAAAAATCTCAGGTGTTTTTTCAAGCGATAAGTTTGCGAGGGTGACTGGTTAAGACCTTGGCCCTGTTTTTGATGAGTATCATGTCTTCAATTCTAACTCCAAATTTCCCTTCAAGGTATATTCCGGGTTCAACAGTTACCACCATTCCTTTTTCAAGTTTTTCATCACTTTTGGGGGATAATGATGGTTTTTCATGGATTTCCAAACCTACTCCATGTCCTGTAGAATGGATGAAATTGTCTCCGTACCCATAGTCTTCAATAACATTTCTAGCCACCTTGTCAATGTAAGATGTTTTTACACCTGGTTTTATGGTTTTTATGGCTTTTTTTTGGGCTTCCAGAACTATGGAAAGAATTTCTTCCTCTTCTTCAGTCTTAATTATGGTTCGAGTGATATCCGATGCATAATTCTGGTATAATGCACCCCAGTCTATCATTACTGGGCTTTCCACCATTTTGGATGTGGTAGAAGCATGGGGGGGGCTGGATCTTGGTCCTGAGGCTACAATCGTTTCAAAGGAAGGTCGAAGAGAACCAGCAGATCTCATGTTATATTCTAGCTGCGCTGCCAGGTTATCCTCAGTTACTGAAAAATCCAGATCTTTAAAGGAGTCTTCAGCAATCCTAATAGCTCCGTTAATCTTTTTAATTTCACCTGGGGATTTGATGGTGCGTAAACCTTCAATGATATCGGTGATTTCCACCTGGAAATCTTCACATAATTTTTTACAGGTTCCCACAGTCATTGAATTTTCAACACCCACCTTTCCGGACACAGTTTCCTTTAATGTTTTTTTAATTTCACTCAGGGATTTGAATTCCTCCACCTGCAATGTAGATTTTTGACGGGCCTCCTCCAAATCTAATTTTGAGGTTAAAAACACGGGTTCTTCTTTTAAAATTAAGACTGATATGCTTGAAGGCATAAAACCGGTTACATATGCTATGTTTTCAGGTTTAAGGATAATTAACGAGTTAAGATTTTCCTGGTTTGTTTTTTCTATTATTTCATCTATTTTCATAGGATAACCCTGTAAATGATTTACACTGCTTCAATTATACTAGATTGGTGTTTTCAGATGTAATCTAGATTTAATATAATAAATACTCCATAAAACGTATACTCTTATCTTTCAAATCATTAATTTCTTCAATATCAATCTTTAACAATATTATCTTTAATCTTTCGGGCGAGTTGTTCCATGACTTCCACGGGAATTTCTCTTTTTTTTGGAAGGGGGATGTATCCAAAATCAGGGTCCTGAAAAACGATCCCTTCAAAATCCACTGGGTCCTGATAACGGGGTATGAAATGCCAGTGAATCTCGGGATTAGGATTTTCATCCCTGAAAACAGAGTTTTTAAAGCAACTCCAGTTGAAGAGTGTGGGCTGGAATGTTTGTTCCAGTGATTTTTCCAGTTTTTGCACAATCTGTGCAAAATCAATCCATTCATTATTATTTACCTGGGAAAGATCTCTGCAATGTCTTTTAAGAGCCACCACGCAGGTTCCAAGATATCGTTGGCTTGGTGCCAGATATACGTTCCAGTGGGCAGTTTCCCATATAATCTTCCCGTATCCTCCGGCTATTTGGCAGTATTCGCAAGTAGAATTCGTGGAAATCACCATTAATTATGAAAGTTTACAAAAAAAATTATTTGATCTATATACCCCTAATTATCACTAATACCATTATTAATTAATATTATTATTAATATTTAATGTTTTGATGAATGATTATGATTTGGGAAATCATTTATAAATGATGAGGGGTTCTTTAATATAATTATGGTTAACTTCACATCCCACGAAATCAGGGACATAATAATCTCCATGCTGGTAATTGGAGGAGTTTTTGCTTATGTATTCAGAAATATTAATCAGGGAGATTTCATATCACTCATCCCGGTCACACTGATTGCAGTGGGCTTTGGATTCGTGTTTCATGAATTGGCACATAAATTTGTAGCAATAAGATATGGTTTTTATGCAGAATACCGGCTTTGGGTTCAAGGACTTGTCCTAGCCATAGTAACAGCAGCATTTGGATTTGTATTTATCTTACCCGGGGCAGTGTACATTCACGGACAGTATATCTCCAAGGAAGAAAACGGAAAAATATCCATAGCAGGCCCATTAACTCAAATAGCTTTGGCAGCAATATTTTTCGCTTTAATTCCATTCATATCATTCTCTCCCATATTATACTTAATATGTAGTTTAGGATTCACCATTAACAGCTTTTTAGCATTTTTCAATTTGCTTCCAATAGGGATGTTAGACGGGGCAAAGATTTTAAAGTGGAATCCTGTAATTTGGGTAATAACAATAGGAACAACAATTTTAATGATATCTCCATATATCATCTCTTCTATCTCCTATTTGATAACACTTTAACCGATAACCTGTATTTTAAACATTAAATAATGAGGATTAACATGTTTAAAGAAATTCCTGTAAAATACTTTAAAGGTACCCACCGTTGCCGTGACCCTACAGAAACCATAGGTAAGGTAAAAGGAAAGCTTTCTGTTGCAGGAGTTACCAGAATAGCGGAAATAACTCACCTTGATCGTATTGGAATACCAGTTTATTCTGCTATCAGACCCGGTGCTGCAGAAGGTGCGGTGAGTATTTATGCAGGAAAAGGAGCCACTAAACCTCAAGCCAAGGCTTCGGCAATGATGGAAGCTTTTGAAAGGTATTCTGCCGAACAACAGGAATCTGATGATGACAAAATAGTCTGTGGTTCTTTCAGGGAAATGGAGGGATGTATTGATCCATCCTCACTGATATTGCCTGCTTCCTTAAATATGGATAAGACTGATATTGACTGGGTAAAGGCGATTAATGCCAAAAATGATGTAGAATATCTGGTACCCGCCAATGCAGTTTACCATCCCTACCAATCAACTACTAATGGAAATTCTCTATTTAAATCAAGTACCAATGGTTTGGCATCGGGTAATGTTTTGGAGGAGGCAGTTTTCCACGGTATAACTGAAGTGGTGGAGAGGGATGCTTGGAGCATCTTCGAAGCCCTGCGCCAGCCAAAGAGGGAAGTGAATTGTGAAGGCACGGAGAATCCTCTGATCAATGATGTTCTATCCAAATTTCGTAAGGCGGGGGTTGATGTTAAACTGGTTGACCTCACTGCTGATGTGGAAATAACCACCATGGCTGCAGTATCTGATGATACAGTGCTTAAAGATCCTGCACTCCTAACGCTGGGTGTGGGAACTCATCTAGATCCAGAAGTTGCAGCTCTCCGGGCTTTAACAGAGGTGGCGCAAAGCAGAGCTACCCAGATCCACGGTACACGCGAAGACACCACCCGGGCAGTGTTCATGCGTAAAGCAGGATACCAGCGTATGAAACGGATTAACAAGCACTGGTTTGGGGAATTCAAGGATAGTGTTGATATCTCTGATATTAAAAGTAAGGCCAAAAAATCGTTCAAGGACGATATTGAAACTTCACTTAAACTCTTGGATAAATGTGGGTTTAGTAATGTGCTATACACAGATCTTACCCGGCCAGAAATTCAGATTCCCGTAGTGAGGGTTGTTATTCCTGGAATGGAAGTATATTCAGTTGATACTGAACGAATTGGGAAAAGACTTAGGCAGTAATGATTTATTTTAGAAAATGAAGTTAAATTTAGAGATTCTAATGTAAAAGACAGACGTAATAAAGAGAGAGATGTATAAAGATAGATTAAGGGATATATTTGTGTTAGATTATTGATATAAATTAATTAATAAAAAATTTAATAAAATTCAATATATTATTGTATTTCTTCTGATTTGGTGGAATAAAATGAAACAAGTCATTGTAATGAGAGCAGACCTGAAAATGAGTAAGGGTAAGTTGGCTGCCCAGGCGTGCCATGCGAGTTTAGGTGCTTATAAAAAAGCTGATGAGCGAGTTATACGTGAATGGGAATTGGGAGGCGGAAAAAAAGTAGTTGTTCAGGTTAAAAGTCAGGAAGAACTATTTGAGATTTACGAGCTGGTTAAAGCAGCTGAAATTCCCAGTTTCCTGGTAACCGATGCAGGACATACTGAACTTCCCCCCTCCACCGTAACCGGCCTGGGTATAGGACCAGAAAAGGATGAGAAAATAGATAGAATAACCCAGGATCTCAAGTTACTCAAATAAATCTCAAGTTACTCAAGTTCCTCAAATAACTTTCAAGTTACTAAATAATGTTGCACGAAGATGCAGTTTTGCAAGAGGTAAGGTTTCAGAATAGTTAATAAATAAATCTTTAAATCTTGTATATTAAATTAAATATAAATCTTGCAATTTTTGTAAAAATAGACTAAGTCACGTTTTAAAGATCAATTCATGCTTTAACTGTATTTGAAGGAGAATTATAAAATGGAATGGGTGATTAAGATAGGTGGAAGCCTCTTCCCCGAATATTCAATCAATCTGGCCCAGGAAATGGTGGGTAAAGATGTTTTAGTAGTTTGTGGAGGTGGCCAGATGGCCAACCAGATCAGGGAATACCATCACAAACTGAATTTTTCACCCACTGCCGGGCATAAAACCGCCATTTTATGCATGGATATTTTGGGAATGCTCCTGGCGGACAAGGTTAAAGGAGCAAAGGCAGTTAGATCTCTGGAAGAAGCTAAAAAAGTTCTGGATGCAGGGAAATTGCCCGTTTTAATTCCCTCAATGCTCATGGAATATCTGGATCCACTGGAACACTCCTGGAGGGTAACCTCTGATTCCATCTCATTATATATTTCAAATCTTCTTGAGGCGAAACTATTAATAACCACAGATGTAGATGGTATATACACACATAGACCATCACTTGATGGCGCCCAATTCATCAAGGAAATTAGTGCAAAAAAACTTCTAAATTTTGGTGAAACATCACTAGATGAGAGCTTTGCTGAGCTTTTACTTAAATATAAAACCAGCACTTATGTTGTTAATGGCAAACACCCCGAGAGGGTTCTGGCCATATTAGATGGGCGAAGCTCTATAAACACGTTTATCGGAGGAGATTAAATGGAAAAAATAGAATGTACCTCATGCAAACAAGAAATATCACCTGTAGAAACTTATGTAAAATTTGAATGTCCTGAATGTGAAGAAATACTGTACCGCTGCCAGAAATGCCGAACATTCGGCCATCTTTACCAGTGCAAGTGCGGATTTAAAGGACCATAATTAATTAGGAATTATTGAAGGACTATAAATCCTCAAGAAGGATTAAATCCTTAAATACTCTTAAATAATCATCCTTTAAATACAATCCTTATTAATCTAAAAAAACTGATTTTTACTGGCCTTTATAAGATTATTGACTTGCATTAGAACATAACTCAATGGTTTGATTTATAACTCAATCATTCGATTGGGTAAATGTTAATCAGTAATGTTATAGTTTCGAGTCAAATCAATTTAGACATATTTAACATTAAGGTAACATTCAAATTAGTTATATAATTTCAATTCAAATTAATATAATTTAAAATTAGTAATGATACAGGATATCCCGGGATTTCAAATCCAGGGAATTTAATTAATTGGAGGAATTAAGATGGGAGAAGTAGTTGCAACCATAAAATTAATGCCAGAGACCCCTGAAGTGGATCTTGCTCAGTTAAAGGAAAAAGTTACTCAATCAATACCTGAAGGCACTGAACTACACAAAATTGAAGAAGAACCAATAGCTTTTGGTCTGGTAGCTCTCAACGTAATAGTGGTAGTTGATGATGGTGAAGGCGGAACCGAGAAAGCTGAGGAAATTTTCGCCCAGATTGGTGATGTTGCCAGCGTAGAAGTAGTAGATGTGCGCAGGTTAATGTAAGTTAATTTGATGGGAACTTAATTTAACTTAGATTCTGGGAACATATTTCCCAAACCCTTTTTTTGAATCAAAGCTATCTTTTTTTGATACGTTATAATCTTTTGATTCCATCATTGTCTTTTTAGAATCAAAGACTGGTATTTTAGAATTCTTTTCTCTAGAATTTTATCCATTTTTGCGCATTGTATTATTTTGTCATTTTATTCATGGATTTTTCAAATGTTAATCAACCTGATTTTTAGATAAATATATTAATACTATTTTTATAATTAATAATATTAATAATCACTCAATACTTAATAAATAATTTTAATGGGTAATGGATGTGTTTGAGTGTTTGATATTATATTAGCCTGCATCATTGGAGTTTTATGTGGTGTAATCACCGGTTTAATTCCCGGAATCCATGTAAACACTGTTGGAGCATTTGTTTTCTCGGCATCACCATTTCTCCTGTACTCTTATTCTCCCGAAGTTCTGGCGGTTTTTTTATTATCCATGTCCATTTCCCATGCATTACTGGAGTTCATACCTTCCATTTTTCTGGGAGTACCTGAAGAGGGAACCGTTCTCTCGATAATGCCAGGACATCATTTAGTACTTCAGGGAAGGGGAAAAGAGGCTATACGTCTGGTTTCACTGGGTGGTTTTGGAGCTATGATCATAACCATCCTCCTTTTACCCATTTTCATGGTGGGATTACCTCCGTTATACGGATTGTTAAAGCCATATATCTGGATCATACTATCTGTGGTAGTTGTTTACATGTTGATACGTCTCAGCCAGGACTGGAATTCATTGATATGGTCTTCAATTTTGTTTCTTTTCTCAGGGATCATGGGCTGGACTGCACTGAATTCCCCTTTATCTTCAAGTGTTTCCCTTTTATGCCTGTTTTCAGGCCTTTTTGGGGTAAGCACCATGCTTTATAGTCTTTCCCAAAAATCAATCATACCTGCTCAAAACAAGCATCACCATCTTGAAATCGATGGGGATATTATTCGAGGTGTATTCGCGGGAGGAATCGCCGGTAGTATCCTGGGATTTTTACCAGGTATGGGACCTGCCCAGGGAAGTCTCCTGGCCCAGGAATTGAGTGGTAGCTCAGACACAGGGAGTGAAAGAGAAGGATTTTTGGTGGCCATGAGCGGAGTAAATGCATCAGATGCTCTTTTTTCCTTAATAGCTATTTATTTAATTGGTAACCCTCGCAGTGGAATCGCAGTTTACGTGAACCAGTTACTGCAGGGGCTGGATTTTAACCATCTTTTAATTATGATTTTTTCGTCTGTAACTGCGGTTTCCATTGCACTGGTGCTCTGTATAAAGTTAGGGGATTGGTTCAGTCATTCAATGGAAAAAATAGATTATGAAAAACTCTCATGGGTTGTCATTGTCTTCATGAGCTTTCTGGTGGTATTTTTTGGAGTGATGGAACATGCAAATCTTTTTTTTGTTATGGTGACGTACATAACCGCCATTGCCATGGGATTGCTCCCACATTATCTGGATATTAATAAATCCAACCTTATGGGTGTGTTAATTGTTCCTGCAATTGTGGTATACATGGGAATTGGATAAAAAGATTCAAAACAAGATTTTAGATGGGATAAACAAGATTCTGGGATGGTAAAAAAGATTATGGAATGGGGTAAACATGTATTCTGGATGGGATAAACCGATTGAAAGCTTAAATGTTAAAATACTTAGATAACCACAATTTCATGGCAAAGGTTTTTTATGGCCTCAGTAAAGCTGCTGGTATCCACTCCAGGGAATGTGTCCACCACACAAATATCAAATTTCTCCTCAAGAACCGATCCCAGTTCATTTACATCCAGACAGTACACATCCCATGATTTGCCACGTGCCACCAGTCCCTGTTTGCAGTCAAATAATTCTAGGGGGAACCCGTTTATTTCCAGATTAAGGGCGGTGGTGTGGGCAGCAGGGTACCAGAGGTCATTAAAAACCACCTTAGTGGCTCCTTTCTTAAGGGCGGCTATTCCCAATGTTCCAGGGCCACAGGTGCAGTCTAAAATTTTTGGATTTTCATATTTATCCATCACTTTGCTTAAAGCAGAAATTTTGGGAGATACTGGTTTTGGAAATTCTATATGTATCTCTCCCTGATGTTTGTAGATGCAAAGAGGACCTTCCGATGTTTGCACTATGTCACAGCGCATATCACAGCCAGCCAGTAATTCATAGTGGTTAGATGGTAATTTACTGTCTTTAATCCCAACGGTGTCCTTAATATTTCCTTTAAGCACACCTTTAACTTCAGGAACTTCGGCTAATATTCTTGCTGCACATTTATCATTAAAATCAGGAGATAACACCACTAAATTACTCTTAGAGAGGTAAGGTGCATTTTGAAGGGGGTATGCTGGTGTTATTAAAGGAACGCAAGCATCTCTAAGGGTTGCCTTTTCATTCTTTAATCCCTCCTCCTGCATGATCCTCAGAATATGGGCTATTACCAGGTCCAGATGGCGACGACCACAGGAGCATTTTCCCCAATTTGCATTTATTCTTTTCTGAGGATCTATTTGTTCATTGAAAGGTTTGAACTTCTTAAAATTCCATTCTAAACAGCTATCACAGGGAGAATAAATATATTCAATTTTCTCTAAGACTGCAAGTGGTTTTTTTATACATTCTTGGTTGCATCTGCACTTTATGTCCATATACTTAAATATTTGATACTTTATATAAATAATATTAAGCTAATCTATAATAATGGGATAATTTAATCTAAGAATCATTTGTTATGGGCAGATAATCTACCAGTAAATTGTGAGAAAATGAAGGACAAACGCAAGGAAATACTGAAGGACCTTCTGGGAGAATTTGGTTCAGATGAAGAATCTGATGAGGGTTCAGTTGAGGAAGAAGACTATCCTTTACCTCGTGAAAGGAAGGAGAAGGTATCTTCAGTTCGGAATAAAGTTCAGGAAGAAGATGAAGATGAGTTCACCTTAAATAAAATAATGAAAAAGCCACCTAAGCGCACAAAAAAGGTTAAGAAAGCTTCTGATGGGTTAAAGGCTGAGATAATAGAGGAAGGATTGATTCCTAAATACAATGTTAGTGTGCCTCATTTTTCAGATAAGGAAGAACTGATTTTTAATGAAGTCCGTGAGAAGCTGGTGGAAGTGGCTGTTTCCCAGGGTGAAGAATTTAATATTGATGAAGAATCATTTATAGGGGAAGTTAAGCAATTTCTGAGGACTCGAGGAGTTCGTGATGTGGAAAGACTGGCCACACAGATCTCCCAGGTGATGTTGGGGTATGGAAAACTTGATCCCATGATCAAGGACGATGATCTGGAAGAAATTATGGTTATAGGTACTGGTAGCAAGGTATTTGTTTACCACCGTAAGATTGGGATGATGGTTACCAATGTAGTTTTCGATGCGGATGATGATATACGGGCTATAATAGATGTTATTGCCCGGCAGGTGAACCGTCGTATTGACCAGCAGACTCCTATACTGGATGCTCGTCTTAAAGATGGTTCCAGGGTTAACGCTACCCTCCCACCTGTTTCTGCTGACGGGCCTACCCTTACCATCAGGAAATTTAGAAAAGACCCCCTCACTGTGGTGGATTTAATTAACTTCAAAACCATGTCTTCCCACCTGGCAGGTTTCCTGTGGTTGTGTACCGATGGTATGGGTGTAAAACCATGTAACGCCATTATTGCCGGTGGTACTGGTTCCGGTAAAACCACCACCCTGAACACCATTGCTGCTTTTGTTCCTCCAAGGGAACGTATTATAACCATTGAAGATACTCTGGAATTGCAATTACCTCACTCTCACGTGCTGCGTATGGAAACTCGCCCCCCTAACATTGAAGGTAAGGGTGAACTTACCATGGATACCTTGGTGAAGAACTCCCTCCGTCAGAGGCCGGACAGAGTAATTGTTGGTGAGGTTCGTGGATCAGAGGCCATAACCCTCTTCACAGCATTAAACACTGGTCACTCTGGAATGGGAACCCTTCACTCCAACACTGCCCGAGAAACTATCACTCGTTTGATAAATCCTCCTATGAGTGTACCTAATATCATGATTCCCGCCCTGGACTTCATTATTATGCAGAACCGGATGTACCGTGCTGAAGGAGGATCTCTCCGGCGTGTCACTGAAGTTGCGGAAGTGGTGGGGATGGAAGAGGGTAATGTACAGCTTAACCGCGTGTTTGAGTGGAATAACGTCACTGATAAAGTGGAATATGTGGGAATTGCCAGTCAGACCCTGCGTGAGATGGCAGAAATGAGGGGTGTGAGTATTACTGAAATCGAAGAGGAAATTGAAAAAAGAAGACTGGTACTGGAGTACCTGGCCGATAACAACATTCGTTCAATTGAAGAAGTGGGCCGGTGCATTAACAGTTACTACAGAGATCCAGATGAAATGATGGATAGAATACTTTAAAATTAGGGTTCAACTAACTAGTCATGGGTTCAACTATTAAAAAATCGTATGGGATACGATTTACGGGTTAATACAAATAAAGGGAAACGCTGACTGTCATAATATATTGATGATATAAAAAGGTTTTGGTGAGATAAATGGTCTTTGGCGGCATTAAAAAGGTCTTCAACAGTATAGGGAATTTAACGGTCAACTCTAGCCAGAAAGTAGGTGAAGGAGTACAAAAGCCTGTTAAAAGGATTAGGAAAGTTGAAAGGCCCCAAATCTCCAGACCTACCATTAAAAGAGAATCTAAAACGGATTTAAGTACATTTGAACCTTCTAAATTAGATTCTAAAACTAAATCTCCGCGTAAAGTTATTAAAAAGATGGGAATGGAGAAAGATGAGATTGAAATTTTCAGGGACCTCATTGACCAGAAGTATGATCGCAAAGAAAAACCTGAAGATGAAGATAAAGCCAAAAAAGCAGCAGTACATAAAGCTTCTCTGGAAGAACTCCTGAAAGAGGAGGAAAAAGCAGGTCTGGATCCAAAACTCATTTTAATAATGGGTGTACTTGCATTTGCAGTTGTCTTCACAGTTATAGTGGTCCTGGGATTCGGTGTGGAAATCGGACTGGTCTTTGGTATCATCATTTTGTTGATGACCATGTTCATCGTGTACATGCCCAAAATCAAACTGGGGGGTCGTTCTACAGCCGCTTCAAGAGAACTACCTTTTGCTCTAAGACAGATGGCCACAGAATTAAGGGCAGGAATTGGACTGCACGATAGTATGCGTTCTGTAGCCATGTCTGGTTACGGTCCTCTATCTGAAGAATTTGCCAGAGCCCTGGAAGAAATAAAATATGGTGAAACCACTGAGAAAGCTCTTGTGGATATGAGTGAGAGAATCAACTCTGAAGGTTTAACCCGGGCAATATACCAGATCACCCGAACACTATCCAGTGGAGGGGATCTGGCCAAAACACTGAGTGTAATTGCCGATGATACTGCCTACGAAATGAGAATGAAACTCAAGGATTACGCCCAGAAACTGAACTCTTTCACCATGATCTACATGTTTGTGGCAATACTGGGTCCAGTTATTACTATGATCATGTTAATTGCCGCTTCTACAGTTATGGGGCCACTTATACCACCTATGCTACTTTTAATAATGTATTTATTCTTATTCCCTGCAATTGTGGCTTTCATGGCATTTATGATAAAGAGGTTGGAACCAAAAGTATAAAACTTATCAGTAATGGCTCCTGTTGGTGTATAGATCACCCCAATCACTCTTTTTGGCAAAAACATTATTTAATGGCTTTTTTCATTTTCTTTACAGATTTTGAATAATCTCAAGTTTCTAAATATCTTATTAATTTTGCTCTGTGGCATTATCTACCCTTAGATTTATATATGACCTGTGCTAATTGATAATTCCGGACATGATTATGTGTGAAATGAAATGTCACCCTGATTTTTTAAAAAATGTTATTAAAGTATGATGAATTTCTTTTTTTAATGACATTGGTTATGCACAAACTATATATGTCCTAATTTGTAGAAGAAAAACCATCATTATAAATCATTAATAATTCGGTGATTGTTGTGGCACCTAAACAAAAGTCTAAACTAAAAGATTTTAAAGATGATTTTTGGAAAACCAAGGATGTTAAAATTTCCCTTGGCGAAATTGCTTCCATTGATGAAATTGCTGAAGAAAAAAAGGAAGTAGAGAGTTCCAAAGTTGAGGGACCTACTCCCAAACCTAATATAACTGATCTAAGATCATGGGACATGAAGTTAATGGGTAGATACGAGCCGTTCTATGCTCCATTCTGTGATATGTGCTGTCTATGTACCTTTGGTAAGTGTGATTTAACCAATAAAAAAGGCGCCTGTGGAATAGATGCAGCTGCTCAACAGGCCCGTATGGTTTTGTTGGCCAGCTGTATTGGTTCGGCATGTCACTCTGGCCACTCAAGGCATCTGGTTGAACACCTCATCGAAGAATTCGGTGCAGATCAGCCAATAGATATGGGCATGAGCATCGATATTCAGGCACCCATCATGATGACTGTACTGGGTAAAACTCCCAAAAAACTTGGTGATTTAAAAGAAGCCATGGATTATCTGGAAGAGCAGATGATACACCTTTTATCTTCCTGTCACACAGGTCAAGAAGGAAAATCAATAGATTTCGAATCAAAAGCTCTTCATGCCGGACTGATGGACAATTTGGGTATGGAAATCGGAGATATTGCTCAAATAGCAGCACTGAACCTCCCTAAAGGGGATGAAGATGCTCCTCTTATAGAGTTGGGTGTTGGCACTATTGACGCAGAAAAACCTGTTGTGTTATGTATAGGGCACAATGTACTTCCTGGTGCGGGAATAATGGATTACATGGATGAGACAGGTCAAGAAGAAGACCTGGAAGTCTGTGGAATATGCTGTGCAGCCATTGACATCAGCCGATATAATCCTCAGGCAAAGGTTGTGGGACCCATGTCTAAACAGCTTAAATTTGTGCGCAGTGGAGTGGCTGATGTTATAGTTGTGGATGAACAGTGTGTTCGCACTGACATCCTGGAAGAAGCTCAGGCTAAGAACACTGCCGTAATTGCCACCACCGATAAAATCTGTCTGGGACTACCTGACCTTACCAATGAGGATGCAGATAGGATTGTAAGTAAACTGGTTAACAAGGAAATAGAAGGGGTATTGATACTTGATCCGGTTAAGGTAGGAGAAGTGGCTGTAAAAACTGCTAAAATCTTATCTCCTGAACGGGCAACACTTAAAATGTTACCTGATCTGGATGAAGTCCAGAAATTGGCTTCGGAATGTACAGAATGTGGTTGGTGTGTTAGAGTTTGTCCCAATGGCCAGCCAATGATGGACGCGGTTGTTAAAGCAGCTGAGGGTGACTTTTCCAAGTTCGAAGAACTCTATGCAAACGATGTGTGTTACACCTGCGGAAGATGTGAACAGGAATGTGAAAGAGACCTTCCGCTAATGTCCATGCTGGCAAAAGTTGGAGAAAAACTTTCCAAAGAAGAAAAATTCAATATAAGGGCTGGAAGGGGACCTGCACAGGATGTTGAAATCCGTAGAGTGGGTGCACCCATAGTTCTGGGAGACATACCCGGTGTGATTGCATTTGTAGGATGTTCCAACTACCCTAATGGTGGAAAAGAAGTGGCTGAAATGGCCAAAGAATTCCTGGAACGTAACTATATTGTGTTGACTACCGGTTGCGGAGCCATGAGTATTGGAGAGTACCGGGATGAAGAAGGAAAAACACTCTACGAACAGTACAGTGGAGAATTTGATGCCCGTGGCCTGGTTAATATGGGATCGTGTGTATCCAACTCCCATGTAGTGGGTGCCACCATCAAGATCGCCAATATATTTGCCAAAAAACCACTGGAAGGCAACTTCGAAGAAATTGCCGATTACATATTAAATCGAGTGGGGGCCTGTGGAGTAGCCTGGGGAGCATTCAGTCAAAAAGCCGCAGCAATAGCCACTGGAGTCAACCGCTGGGGAATACCAGTTGTACTGGGACCTCATGGATCTAAATATCGCCGGTTATATCTTGGACGGGCGGATAACCAGGACAGCTGGAAGGTTAAGGATCTGCGTACCGGGGAAGTCATGGAAGGAGAACCTGCACCGGAACACTTACTCTATGCTGCTGAAACCAAAGAAGAGGCCCTTCCAGTAATTGCCAAACTGTGCATTAGACCTACTGACACGCCTAAGGGTAGACAAATCAAACTGAACCATTATATGGATCTTTATAAGCGTTACTTCGGTAGATTACCTTCAGATGTTCATCTGTTTGTAAGAACTGAGAAAGATATTCCCATAACTTATAAAAAGGATGTTCAAAAAATCCTGGAAGAAGTGGGGTGGAAACCCCGGAAAGTAGCTCAGGAACCATCTTTGATGGGAATGGAAGGTGATTAAATGGCTAATGAAAGAGTTATACCCTGGCAACCCACAGTAATTGCCGGACCAAAACAAGCATTACTGGTAACACCAGAAACTGCAGAGCTCATGATCAAAAAGGCAAAAAGACCATTACTTGTCCTGGGGCCATTAGTGAAGGAGGAACCCCTCCTTTCATTGTCAGTAGGAATAGCAGAGAAATGGAACTTGCCAGTAGTCACCACTGCAGATGCATACAAAGCTTTCAAAGAAAAAGGACTTGATCCAACATCGTATGGAATTGTGGAAATTGTTAACCTCTTAAAGGACCCTGAATGGACTGGTGTAAATGGTGAAGGGCAGCATGACCTGGTAATTTTTGCAGGATGCATATATTATATAGCTTCACAGGGACTTTCAACTCTTAAACATTTTGCACCACACCTGAAAACCCTCACAATTTGCAAATTTTTCCATTCCAACGCAGATGCATCATTCCCTAACATGAAAGACGAGGAATGGTTTAAATATCTTGAAAAGATGGGTAAAATGAGTTAAATCAGGAAGATTTTAAACTAAATTGTAGATTTCATGGATATTAATAGTTTCATGGATATAAACTAGAATTAAAAAAAGGCGGATTGTAAACGGAGGAATTGGATGTTTGAAGATATACCTGTTGATGTAAGCCCCATGTATGAGGGGGAACGTATCAGAGCAGCCAACATGTTCGTGGAACTGGCAGGGCCCAAATCCATGGGGGCAGAACTGGTGCAAGTTGAAGAAAACGTTGAAGATGGCAAAATAGAGGTTATTGGGCCTGAACTGGATGCCATGCAGGAAGGGGATGTCCATCCTTTAGGGGTCCTGATTGAAATCCAGGGAGAGCACTTGGAAAAAGAGCTGGAAGGTGTAATAGAACGACGAACACACGAACTCTGCAACTACGTCAAGGGATTCATGCACCTCAACCAGAGGGATGCCATATGGTGTAGGGTAAGTAAAGAAGCTGTTGAAGCAGGCTTCAAACTGGAACACCTGGCTAAAACACTGGCCATACTTTTCAAAGAGGAATTTCCCCTAATTGAATCAATAGCAGTTACCATTATGACCGAAGATGTAAAGGTAGAGGAATTCGTTTCCAAAGCCAAGGAACAATATCAAACCAGGGATGCCCGAGCCCGTGAACTTTCTGATGAAGATGTTGATGTGTTCTACGGTTGTGTGATGTGCCAGTCCTTTGCCCCCACCCACGTCTGTGTGGTAACTCCTGACCGAACTGCTCTCTGTGGTGCAATAAACTGGTTTGACTGTCGTGCTGCAGCTAAAATGGATCCTGATGGTCCTATTTTTGAAATTGAAAAGGGTGAAGTCCTGGACAATGTTAAAGGTGAATACGGCAATGTCAATGAGATAATGGTGGAACGTTCCCAGGGTACAGTTGAAAGAGTTTACCTCCATAGCGTATTTGAATATCCTCACACGTCATGTGGCTGCTTTGAGGCAGTTGCATTCTACATTCCGGAACTGGATGGAATAGGGATCGTTGACCGGGATTTCAGAGGAGAAACACCTTTGGGGATACCATTCTCAGCAATGGCCGGGCAGTGCTCTGGTGGAAAGCAAGTGGAAGGATTCACCGGGCTCAGTTTGGAATACATGCGTTCACCCAAGTTCCTACAGGCAGATGGGGGTTATGAACGAATCATCTGGCTGCCAAAGGAGATTAAAGACTCTGTGAAGGAGTACATTCCAGAAGATATGTGGGATAAAATACCCACTGAGGAAGATGCTTCCAGTCTTAAAGAAATACGCAGCTTCTTAAAAGATAAAGGTCATCCTATCATGGAAAGACTAAAGACTGCTTCTTCAGAAGCTCCTCCAGAGGAAGAGGATGTGTCTGTCAAAGAGCAGCCTATTGTAATGGAGGAAAGACAAATGGAAGGGGAAACAATGGCTCCAATAGCCTACGCACCAGAATTAACTCTACCATCATCATCCAGTGGAGTCAAAATAGTTCTTAAAAATGCCAAAATATATGCAGAAAAGGTGATAATCAAGAAAAATGATAAGCCCTAAGGCGATGAATCATCTATGAGACTCATATTCTTAAAATCATGAGAAATTAGGGAAATAAAATAAAACAAAGAAATTTAAGCGGAGATTAAAGTGATCATTGCAGTAAGTGGTAAAGGCGGAACAGGCAAGACCCTGGTATCGTCTCTCCTTATAAAAGGCCTGTCTGGCACCAAAAAGAATATTTTGGCAATAGATGCCGATCCTGACAGTAACCTACCTGAAGCTCTCGGTGTAGAAGTACATAAGACTGTGGGAGATGTCCGGGAAGAATTAAAGGAGGACACTGCTAAGGGTAGGATACCCACTGGCATGAACAAGTGGGATATCCTGGACTATCGTGTCATGGAATCAATCATTGAAACACCGAACTTCGACCTCCTGGTTATGGGAAGGCCAGAAGGAAGTGGATGTTACTGTGCTGTTAACAACATGCTCCGTAGAATAATTGAAAACCTGTCATCTAATTATGATGTGATCATCATTGATACCGAGGCTGGACTGGAACACCTCAGCCGCAGAACCACTCAAAACGTGGATGTGATGCTGGTGGTAACGGATAAATCAAAAAGAGGTATTCTCACCGCTCAAAGGATAGGCCAACTTGCTGAAGAACTGGATATTAATTTCCAGAAGCTATTTTTGGTTTTAAACAGGGTGAATGCTGAAAATAAGAATGATGTCCTCAGTAAAGTTAAGGAAACTGGCCTGGAGTTGGTGGGTGTGATCTATGAGGATGATCAGGTTACTGATTTCGATATTGAGGGGAGACCACTGGTGGAACTCCCTAGTGAATCTAATACTGTAAAGGCAGTATCCGGGATGTTATCCCGTATTATAAGTTAAGTAAGGGCGTGGGTATATGGATAAAATGTCGCAACTTCTTAAACTACTGGAAAAAACTGACTATATAGAGATTAACGAGTTTAGAATGGATTTTGAGGAACTGGAATTGCAGCTTATGCCGGCCATGCAACGAGTGGTGCAGCAGGCAGTAACCCAAAAGGCCGCAGTTCAGGAAACCATTAAAACAATGGAAGCCATTGATTTTGTTCCTCCAATAAAAGATTACCCTGGCGAGGTTGCCCAAGTACAACTGGGAGCTGGAACCAGAAAACCAGTATATCTAGGAGGTCAACAGGCTCTTTACCGCTTTGAAGAACCACAACCAAATCCTCCGGTGGTAACTTTTGATGTATTTGATATTCCCATGCCAGGGCTACCACGTCCTATAAGGGAACACTTTGCTGATGTTATGGACCACCCTGGAGACTGGGCTAAAAAGGCTGTTAAGGACTTTGGGGCTAATGTGGTAACTATTCACCTTATTGGAACTGGACCTAAAGTTATGGACAAAACACCAAGACAGGCTGCTGAGGACATAGAAGAAGTCCTGCAGGCTGTGGATGTGCCACTGGTTATCGGAGGATCTGGAGATCCCCAGAAAGATCCTGTCGTTCTGGAAGCTGCTGCCATTGCTGCTGAAGATGAACGTTGTTTACTGGCTTCAGCTAACCTGGACCTGGATTACAAGAGGGTGGCTAAAGCAGCTGTGGACTATAACCATGCTGTCCTGAGTTGGGCCATCACCGATATAAACATGCAGAAAACCCTGAATAAATACCTGATGAAAGAAGGGCTAACTCAAAAGGATATTGTGATGGACCCCACCACCTGTGCACTGGGTTATGGTATAGAATTCTCCATTGATGTCATTACCAGAACCAGGCTGGCAGCACTTAAAGGAGACAAAGATCTGCAGATGCCAATGAGCTCTGGAACCACCAATGCCTGGGGATCCAGGGAAGCATGGATGAAAAACGATGCATGGGGCCCCACAGATTACCGGGGACCAATCTGGGAGATTTTCACCGGGTTAACCATGATGCTCTGCGGAGTGGACATCTTCATGATGTTGCACCCACAATCAGTGCAGATTTTAAGCGAAATAGGCTCCTCCTTTACCAAGGATTACCTTACAACTGATGTACCGGATATATCCAACTGGATAACGGAGCTGGAATAGGAGGTTATGAATATGCAAGTCACTGCAATGGATATATACCGATTGCTTCCACAGACTAACTGTGAAGACTGTGATGAAGCTGCCTGTGGAGAGGCCTCCTGCATGGCCTTCGCCACCAAACTCTCAGAAAAGGAAGCACAACTGGAACTGTGCACGGAACTCACTGAAGAAGGATTTTCCAAACTGGAAGCCCTGCTGGCTCCAGCTGTACGTGAGATAACCATCGGAACCGGCGATAAAACCATCACCATCGGTGGAGACGAGGTACTGTACCGTTACGAGTTAACTTACTACAACCCCACTTCCCTGGTTATTGACATATCTGATAACCTGAGTGATGCAGAATTCGCTGAACGGGTTAAAACCATAGAAGAAACCGAGTTTGAAAGGATCGGTGAAATGCTCACCCTCGATGCCATCGCTCTTAGAAACGCATCTGGAGATGCTGGAAAATTTGCAGAAGCTGCTTTGAAATTAAAGACAGCTAAACTGCCTATCATACTATGTTCATTTGACCCTGCGGCTATGAAAGCAGCTCTGGATAAAGTTGGGGATGAAAGACCACTAATATATGCAATCAATGAAGCTAATCTGGAAGAAATGTCCGACCTGGCTCTAGAATACAACTGCCCTGTAGCCATATTCTCCCCAAATGATTTGGAGAAAATGAAACAGATCAGCCGAACCATCAGGGAAAAAGGAGTAGAAGATATTGTCCTGGACCCTGGAACATTTGTAGAAGATGGTATTGGAGACAGTTTGGATAACTTCGTTATGATTCGTCGCCTGGCAATTGAAGAACGTGATGAAGACTTCCGCTTCCCATTATTGGGAATTCCTGCCCTCACCTGGCTATATGAAAAAGATGAAATACAGGGAGGTATCAGGGAGGCCACCATCGCTGCCACCCTCATGAATAAATACGCGGATATCCTGATATTCCATGGAACCAACATCTGGGAATTAATACCAGTCCTTACCCTGAGACAGGGAATATACACAGACCCCAGAAAGCCACAGGCAGTGGATGCTGGTCTCTATGAATTCGGTGAACTGGATAAAAATTCACCAGTGCTCATGACCACCAACTTCGCCCTCACCTTCTACACCGTGGAAGGAGATATTAAAGGCAAAACCAATGCTTACTTGTTGGTACTGGACACTGAAGGTCGAGCTGTGGATGTTTCCCTGGCAGGAGGCCAGTTAAATGCAAAAGCAGTAGCTGATCTCATTAAGGAAACCGGTATTGAAGATAAGGTTGATACCCGCACACTCATCATACCAGGATTATCCGCCCCTGTGAGTGGAGAAATCGAGGATGAAAGTGGATGGGAAGTTCTGGTTGGTCCACGAGACTCATCAGGAGTGCCAGATTTCTTGGATAAACTTAAGGAGAAAGTTTAGGTGCGTAATAACGAATCTTAAGATTTAAAATTTTAATCTTAAGATTTTTGTTTTTAATCCTAATTGAATGAAATTAATCCTAAATCGAGTGAAATAGGAAAAGTGATAACATGAAGACCCTGATGGTAATTGATCCACACCGTTGCAGTGAATGCCAGGATTGCATCAATGCATGTAAAAAAACTCATGGAGTGGCTAGAACCAAAAAAACCAGTACAGTACCAGTATTCTGTCTGCAATGTCACCCTGATAAAGCTCCCTGTGCCCGAATATGTCCCACTGGTGCCATCCGGGAAGAAGATGGAACTTTACTGGTGGATGAGGAATCCTGTATCATGTGTCGTTTGTGTATGATAGCATGTCCAGTGGGTATGCTGGTTATAGATGATGAGAAAAAGGCAGTGCAGAAATGCACACTATGTCTGGATGCAGAAGACCAGATACTACCTGCATGTGTAGAGGCCTGCAAAGATAACGTTCTGAAGATTTTCTCTGTAGAAGATCTGGAGGAGCTCAAAAAAGACCTTTCATACACAGAAGTACTCAACGAAGCCATGAAAGCCTACCAGAATAAACTTTAGTCCTGGAGGAGTTCATAATTAATATAACTGAACTTTTCCATTATTTATTTTATTAAAGCCATTTTAAAACTATTTTTTTATTTAATAAACTCTTCTTGAAACTAATTTCTAGTTTTCAAAACCATTTTTTTATTTTAAATAACTAATTCTTTGAAAACTAATTTTTATTAATTAAAACCATTTTAACCTTCTATTTTATCAAAAACCATTGTAATTTTTAGTAAATAAGTGTGTTGGAAGTTGGATAAATTTAGGAAGATGGAAGTTTTAGGAAGATGGAAGTCGGACTACACGAAGGCCTTTGATCTTCACGCCTTCTTTTTTTAAGAGTTCTCTTTTCATTTCCACCCCTCCACCATAGTTACCCAGATTCAAATCAGATTTAACCACTCTATGGCAGGGTATAACTAATGGAAACGGATTTCTAGCCATTGCACTTCCCACAGCCCTCCAAGCGCGATTTCCCATTGCCTCTGCAATTTCTTTATATGTTTTAACTTCTCCCTGGGGAATTTTAAAAACTAACTGCAATACCTCCAGATCAAAATTATTGGGAACTGGCCCTGGATGTTTATCTGATTTTTTAGTGGATAAATCCAGCATATCTATGCCTAATTCGCTTTTCTGACCCTCATAAATCTTGATTATCTTTCGAACCACTGGTTGGTATTTTTCAGTTAATTCAAAGTCCTTGAACTCATTGGAAATCTGTTCATTAAGTTTTTCTCTACTGGGCTGTGGTAGAAAGATTTTTACTATCTTTTCATTTTCAGGGGAAACTCCCACAGCAAAAAATAGACCTTCTTCACTACAAATGGATATCATAATCTTTTCTGAATTTGAATTAGTGATATCTTCTTTTTCCATCTATACCACCTAATGATTTTTATGTATGGATTCATGTACTTGTAATGATTTCATTTATGTGATTTTAAACATTTATGTGATTTTAAATAATATTGTTCGTTAAATTAAATTTTTTATAAATAGTAGAAAATAAAAATAGAACTCTTTCATAAATTAAACTAAAATAGAATAGGGTCTGTAATAATTAGTGTGATGGTCATTTATTCCTGTCATTTATCCACAAGATGAAATGACCGTTTGAATGTAGTTGAATTAAATCATATGACCTTAAATACGGCATCGATTAATTTATTTGAGTTCGAAATAACGTCAGCGTTCCCAAGCCATTCTGGAATCTCGTAAACAAACACAGGAGTTCCAGTGGCCACTATGGGACGGTCAACAGCGTTAATAGATGATTGTTCAGGTTTCGCGTCATTGTTTCTTTTATAATAATTAAAACTTGGCAGAATTTTGTGGACAGATTCGCCTAAAGCAACTGATTTTGCATCCATGGTGGGAGTAGCAATGTAATAACCATTACCATAACCTTGCTTATGGTTGTGGACTATTATCACCAGACTGTAATTTGATTTTTTAATATCCGGGATAACGTATTGGGCAACCAGACTTTCACCATTACTACGGCCAATGGTAAAATCATCTGGATGATCAGTGACGTTTATTTGGTAGTTCACAATTTTTACATTGTGAGTGAGTGCATAAGCGTTTAGAACACCGGGTAAAACTTCTTTAGCTGATATTTCCCTGGGGTGCATTCCGGTAATTACTGCTATTGTCTTTTTAGAGGAATTAGAAGTAATATTAGAAGTTAAAACATCTTTAGTTACTATGCCTTTAGAATCTGAACCCAGTACTGTGGGAGATGCTCCAGAGAATCCATTGAAATTGGGCAAGATAAAAGCCACACATGCACCGGCAATTAACACCAGAATAATTAGAACGAATAAAAGAGAATAACTTTTTTTACGTTTTGGTAAGGATTTTAAATCCAGATATTCTGAATAAATTAATTTTCCTCCGCACTGACATTTATCAAAGTCTTCTGGAGACTCATCCTCTTCTAACTGGTAATAGCCCCCACATTTCTGGCAAATCAAATAAGACATGATAATCAATAAGGATAGAACTTTAATTTATGCTTTTTCATGCTTCGTTATTTCATGTGTTCTGGACATGGAGATAAAGACCCCCAACCATAAATTATTTGTTAAGAGAACGGAACATTTAAGAATTTACAGTGCAGAAAAAAATAATATTTTAAAAAAGTGTATTTAACCGTAAATATAGAAACTATCCACCATAATTTCTACATCTTCACTTGCATCCTGGAAAGCAACTGGATCTCCTACAAACCACAGATAATACAGTAAATTATTCTTTTTAAAGGAAACAATTAGGATGCTGGTGGGGGTTACCTCGTGGTTTTCTCCATAAATCTCGTAGATTTCCATCCCATACTTTTCAAAACCCCTTTCATCAACTACTTCACTACCCTGAATACGGAAAACGTCTTTGAGCATCTCTGCAAACTCCTGTGATGATATTTCCGCTACATCTGTATTTCGGTTAAGGGATAGAGTTATGGAATTGTTGGCATAGAGGCCACGGAGCACTTTCTTGGCATCAGAGGTGTTGATCATTTCCCAGTGCTCAGAATAGTCCAGAGACACCTCTCCATTATCATAATTCAAAATACGAACTTCTTTCTTTGGTTTAAGAATTTTTTGGATGGATATGTCTGCTTTATCTCTCACGTATTTATATTCATCTTTTTGAGCATTTTTTAGGGCTTCAAGTCCCTGCTCATCTCCAATTCTTCCCAGGGCTTCGGCAGCTTTACCCCTCACGTGACGGTTTTTATCAGTTGTTCTGCCAACTAAAAGACTAATTAAAGCATGGAGAGCATCCGCACCGCCTATTTTACCTAAAACTTCGGCTGATTTGGACCTTACTCTCCAGTTTTTGTTTTTAAGAGTTTTAATGAGTGGTGGTACTGCACTTTCACCCAGTTTTCCCAGGGCCAGCATGGCCTTCCACCGCACATCTGCATCCTCGTCATCCATTGCTTCCAGGAGAACTGGAATAGCCCGTTTATCTTGCATTTTTCCTAAGGATACTGCGGCGTATTTACGCACGTGCCAATCATTATCTTCCAGGGCTTTGATGAGGTAAGGCACGGCACGATCATCACCAATCATTCCCAGAGCATTGGCTGCGGTTCTTCTCACACCCCAGTTTTTATCTTCCAGGGCAGTGATTAATGCATCCACTGCCTCTTGGTCACCTAATTCTCCCAGAGCCCATGTTGCTTTTAACCGAACTTCCTCGTCAGGATCATCTTTCATGGAATCAATCAGAGCGGGAATAGCCCTAGTATCCCCTATCTTTCCCAGAGCTTCTGCTGAATTTTCCCTAACTGAACTGAGGATAATGTAATCCGAGTGCCAGCTCTTGTAACGTAAAGCTTCTATGAGGGCAGGCACTGCCCTTTCATCCCCTACTTTCTTTAAAGCACGGGCTGCTTCTTTCCTGGTGAGATAATCCTGGTCTTTAAGGGCTCTTATCAAACCCTCCACATCTTGTTCTTCTTCCAGGTATTCAACATTCACATCAGAATCCATAGCACTCTCCGGGAACTGGAATATGATATCATTATAATTTTATTGGCTGAAGTGGAAGTTATAATTATGCTAAGTTACCTATAGTATGTCCTTTAAAAGTTTTAAAAATTGGGGGTAGTCACGTACAAAACCAAGCACCGACATTTTGGAGATTGATTCCAGGTCCTGTTCTTTAAGGAATTTTGCCAGAATATTCATTTCTTCATCAGTCAGTTTATCCATTATTTTACGATACTTGAGGGATTGTTTTAGATCGCCACCAACTTCTTTTTTCCAGCGTTTTTCATAGTTTTTCAAAAAATTTCCAGAAGTGTTTTCATTTTCAATGGCTTCTGCTGCCACTTCACCGGCAATACGGGCGCAGTGTGCAGTAACATGAATCCCTCCGCCAGTAAATGGTTCAACCTGTCCAGCAGCATCTCCCACTACCATTAGACCATCTGCATAAGTTCGCTGCACCGGCCCCTGAACTGGAACTCCGCCCATGTTAAGTTCAACTGGAGTAGCATCCATGGTTGATGTAAATTTTTTAAGGAAACTGTATGCAGTTTTGGTATCACTCCTGATGCCCACGCCCACATTGGCGATGCCATCCCCCTTGGGAAATATCCACACGTATCCGCCTGGAGCTATTTTTTGACCAAAATAAAATTGAAGATACTGGGGATCACACTCCACGCCCACCATCTCGTACTGTGCACATGAACAAAGACTCTGGGGGGTCTGATGAGTTTTAAGTCCTGCCATTTTGGCTAGCCTGGATTCTATTCCGTCGGCAGCAATTACCAGGTCTGCTTCAATCTCAATGGTACTGCCCATATGCTTGGCAACCACTCCACAAATCTTCCCATTTCTGTGGATGAGATCTTTGGCAGTGGTTTTTACCATGATATCCGTCCCTGCTTTGGCTGATTCTATGGCAAGCTGTTTATCGAATAATTTCCTCTCTAAAATGAATCCTTCTGCATATCCCCCTTCTAGATGGCCATGTGTACCATCAGGAGCGTATACATCAGCTCCTTTAATTTCATTACAGACGTACTTGGAGGAAGGTTCCATTTCCAGGGTTTTAAACGTGCTGGAACTTGTGGCCTCTGCACACTGCACCGGAGTTCCTATTTCCTGATTTTTTTCAATCATTAGCACATCTAAACCATTTTTAGATGCAAATAATGATGCAGTAGAACCTCCAATACGTCCGCCTACAACCACCACGTCATAATTAAGTTTAGTCATCGTTAATGGCCCCCATTGGACAAACTACCCTGCATAAATTGCAGTTTTCACAACCAGGATGGGTGATGATCTCCATTCCTGAAAGTTCCAGAATATTCTGGGGGCAAACTGCTGCACATGCTCCGCAATATCCACATTGTTCAGTAGAAATTATCATCTGGTAAACTTCCATTAAGCACGTGATAAAACTTATTTTTTATCATTTAATAGTATAATGCGGGGTTTATTTATAAAACTTATCTTTTATTATATATCCTCCATTAAAGTTGTTAAATACTATTTTTAAAGCACGAATTATCCTATTTTTCATTAAGTTGTTTTCTAGATCCTTATTTTATGCCATTTAACAGTTTTTATAATAATTGGTGATTAATTTTATGGTTATTTTTCTTAACAGATGTCTGGTTAAGGGGGCAGTGACCGTTAACTTAATATATGACATTCACCCACTTGAGTGTATTGCAGGGGTGCCCGAGCGGCCAAAGGGGGAGGACTTAAGATCCTCTGGTGTAGGCCTTCGAGGGTTCGAATCCCTTCCCCTGCACTTTCAATCGCACTTTCTATCATTAATTGCTAAAATTTAAAAAAGTTCAAATAACAGAAAAAGAGTTTAAATACTAAAACAGTCTAACTATAAATATCTGCCTTAGTGGCTCAGCCGGTAGAGCGATACCTTGGTAAGGTATAGGCCGGGGGTTCGAATCCCCCCTAAGGCTTTTATAATTTTATTTTTAAATTATTTTAATATCTTTAACGGTGTTTAAAGTTTTTATCACTACTTATTGAGCTATTACTCGTTTAATATTAAAACATTTGCTAGTTTAATATTGGACCATTATTAGTATTCAGTAAACTATATATCCCGTGTATTGAAACCAAATTCATTGTAATTAATCTTTTACTGTAATATCCATAACAATTTGAACTCCCTTTAAATTAGGTAGCTGGTGATTAGATGAGAGAAAGAATAATTCAAATTTCAGATGTTCATTTTGGAGAGAAGAACTTCTCCCATGAACTTAAAAATAATCTTCTAGAACAAATGGTGAATGAAAATCCAGATCTGGTAATTGTTTCTGGTGATCTCACCACCAATGGATACCCTCATGAGTATGAGGAAGCTGCGGCTTTTGTTGATGAGCTTAGATCCATAACCAAGACCTACGTGATTCCAGGTAACCACGATGCCCGTAATGTGGGCCTTCTGCACTATGAAAGCATGATCGGAAACCGGAAGTTCGTTCACATAGACAAAGACGGTGAATACGCTGTAATTGGTTTGGATTCATCTGAACCTGATATTAACGATGGTCAGATTGGAATTGACCAGATGGAATGGTTGAAAACTCAGCTGGAAAAAATCCCCGAGCATATGGGTAAAATTGTAACCTTCCACCATCATCTGATGCCCATACCTCAAACTGGAAGGGAAAGAAACATTTTACTCGATTCTGGTGATTTAATGAGGTTATTAACTGATAATGGTGTTGATCTAGTTCTAAACGGCCATAAACATGTTCCGAATGTATGGATGGTTGAGAAGATGGTCACACTTAACTCTGGAACCGTCACCACCCGTAAACTAAGGGGTCAAACCAGGCCCTGCTACAACCAGCTCTCCTTTGAAGATGAAGATTTCTATGTAAACTTGGTGGACACCGAAACCGGTAAGAAGAAACAGCTGGCTTACTACTCGGTTAAAGTTGAAAATGATGAGTACGTGGTCTGTTCTACCCGTCACAATTCTATGGGGACATTTTAAACTTTAACTGGTTTAAATTCCCATTAGGGCATTTTAATTCTATGATGGCATTTTAAACAGTTATAAGGCGAATGATTAAAAAAATTAACTAACAAAGTTAAATTCTAACCAGTTAGATTTATTTTATCAAATCCAGTTAATAATCCGGTGATTTTTAATGGGGAAAAAAGTAATTCAAATATCTGATGTGCATTTTGGGGATACCACCTTCTCTTTGGAACTTAAATCCAACCTCCGGGCTCAGTTAGAGGATGAAAATCCTGATCTTTTAATATTTGCCGGGGATCTCACTGCCAGTGGTTATGCTCATGAATATGAACAGGCCCTGGAATTTGTAGATGAACTAAAATCCATCACCAAAACCCACATAGTTCCAGGAAACCATGATGCCCGTAACGTGGGTCTGGTTCATTTTGAAAACATGATCAGTGAGCGTAAATTCGTTCACACGGATAAAAGCTCCAACTTCACCATCATTGGACTTGACTCCTCTGAAGCTGATGTCAGTCACGGGCAGATTGGACGCGACCAGATGGACTGGTTGAAAGAGGAGTTGGGTAAAATACCAGAGGACCGGGCTAAAGTAGTCACCTTCCACCACCACATTATACCTATCCCCCAGACCGGGAGAGAAAGAAATATCTTGCTGGATTCAGGAGATTTAATGCATATTTTAACTGAAAATGGGGTTGATTTTGTTTTAAACGGGCATAAACATGTCCCCAACGTGTGGATGCTCAACAATATGGTGGTTTTAAACTCTGGAACTGCAACTACCGGTAAACTGCGTGGAAATGGTTATGCCAGTTATAATCAACTGGAAATCAAGGAGGGGGAAGTATTGGTTAACCTGGTGAAGACTGAAAATGGGAGTAAAAGGGAGATAGCGCATTATTCCGTGGGATTAATGGATGAATCTATGGTGATCCATTCATATATCCATAAATCCATACATAGTGTATAAATAATATCCAAATATAAAATTCAATATTCAAAGAATTATTTTAAACTTAACTAAATTATGAAGAAATCTTAAATTAATAAAGAAATTCTTTTTAGCATGAAAATCAGATATATCCATGAAGATATTATTTTATTAGATGAATGAGTTAGGGATAGAATGTCAAAAACGTTAGATATAATAATGGCGGGGGTTATCTCCGGGATCGTTGCTTTCACCACATCTCAACTGGGAGTAACTGGAACCATAATTGGTGCAGTAATGGCATCCATGTTATACCAGTTTATGAGCCACTTTTTCAAGGACCCCCTGCAAAATGTTAACACTTTAAAAACCCCAAAACGTGTAGAAAGCCAGATAGTTTATGCATTTCCTTTAATCATAATCCTGGCTATAGAAATAATTTACCTGCTATCTTCATTTTACCTTGGGCCTCGTGAGATTTTCCAATCAATGCAAACAGCCACTGACTGGAACCTTTTCAGAACCATTGGTGTTGGTCTCATAATTATGGGAGTTTATCCCCTCCTTGAACCGGACCGTATACCACCAATTTATGGTTTAGCAGTACTGGGAGTGGGAGTGGTGAAATTAATGGCCGGATTTGTGGATTATAACTCACCTCTTGTCGCGCTATATTCCCCAATATTCCAACAATTCAATGTATTGATTTCCATAGTACTCATAGCAGTGCTTTTATATGTGATAGTATCCATTATTCAGGACTCAGTGACTATTATACGTAAAGAAGATCAAAGTAAAAATAGAGAAGTTGAGTTAAAGGAAATTAAGCTATAGGAAATTAAAGTAAAACTAAAGAAGTTGGGTTATAGGAATTAAATAGAGAAGTAATGTTATTGGGAATTAAATAAAAAAGTTGGGTTATAGGGAATTAAAGTAATAGAGAAGGTTGATCTAACTTAATGCACCATCAGTGATGTCAGGCAATGATAAAATGACTAATAGAGCAAAAAACAGTACTCTCAAGGCAGTTTTGGAAGTAATTTTATATGATAATCCTGCTACTCAGGATGAAATAGCAGATAAGCTAGGATTAACCAGGAGATACGTAACTAAACTGTTACAACCTCTGATCAAAGAGGGAGTTGTCAGGAGAGCATATATTCTTGATCTTAAGAAGTTCGATGAATTTTCCGAAATGTTCGATGAGGAAAAAACTTCCCGGGAACACGCCGGAACTTTCCTGATAAAGGACATGCTCCGGGACATGGCCAAACATATCTGCCGCCAGTTTGACATGTCATTTGAAGCTTTACTCCAATATGATTCTGAAATGGCTGAAGAGGCCCTGAAACTGGATTATATTTCTAACAACATGCACGAGAAGGTACGTTCATCTGTTGAAACCGTTATATCCATTAACCCTTACTCAGAGTTCAGTAAAACCATGGTCCTGGGAGAAGTTGGATACGACCTGGAACGTATTGCGGACCATACCTGCCATATTGCCAACTTTGCCCTGGAAGACTCTGATCCAATTGATGAAGAAATGATGGAAACCTTAAAATCCATGTACAAAACTTCACGCAAAATGGTGAATCAATCCATGGAAGCATTTTTAGATGAGCGTCTTGAGCTTAAGGATAAGGTTATGGATTATGAGGAAAGGATCCATGAACTCCAGAAAAAGGCTCTAAATAACATTGCCACCCAAATGGCTGAGGATGATGTAATGGATAAAGATAGATCCAACTATTATCTTGCATTGTCCCGTGTTGTAAAGGCTTTTGAACGTATTGGGGATATATCCATCGAGATAATTGATACTGCTGGTGAATTCTACCGGAATATACCTCGAACCACCACTCCAGAACGTTTCCGTAGGATGAAACCTTGATCACTTAATTTGATTAGGAAAAAATTTGCGTAGTGTATTTTTAGGCAGATGAATAATTTAGGTAGAACGAACATTGAATGAATAATTGAAAATCATTGGAATGAATAATTGAAATTATTTACTATTTTTTATTTCTAATTATTAATTTAACAAAAACAAAATCACGGTAATGTTTATTTATTTATGTAAGATCTGATTTTTTTTAGTATTTGAAAAACTCTAGATAATATTTACTAATATGTACATTAAATTTTACTGATTAGGTAGTAAGATTTCAGATTTATTTCTCAAAAAGTGAATGAACTTACACTGAAATTACCTATAAATTAAATTAATAATTGCACTTTAAAAATTATTGCACTTTAAATATGTACCAATATTTTTTTTTAAAATAAATTAATGGTCTTAAGTTCCTTTTTTAAAATAAAATAATTATTTTAATGGATTTTTTGTGGAAAAATGTCTATATTAATTTTATTTGATTTAAGGATTTAATATGGGAAATATTGTTAAAAGGAGTAGTTAAAAATGTTCTTAAAATTGATTGATCATTTCGTTTTCATTCACTGTATCCACATCCATCAGTTTACGAAATGGCTTTTCCTGAGTTTTTTCCTCCTGAATATGGGCTAAAAGACCTGGAATTCTACCAACTATGAATAAACCACATCCAACTCTCCAGTCAAAGCCCATGTCAGAAAGTAGTGCTGCATTGGCACCGTCAATGTTCATGTTAATCCCCTTTCTTTCACTTAACAGATCCTGGATATGCATGGCCAGCTGGCTGTGTTCTTTGAAACAATCGTATTCTCGTCCCAGTTCTAATAATCTTGGTGCACGAGGGTCCTTATTGTGGTACCTGTGGCCAAATCCAGGTATCTTTTTTCCATTTTCAGTAAAGTAATTTATCAATTTCTGTGCAGTTTCATCCAGGGGGATATTCTCATTTCTGGATAGGTTGACACCTTCCTGTTGTATGCGCATAGCTATTTCAATGGCTCCGGCATGATTTTCACCGAAAGCTAATATCCCTCCGGCCAGACATGCATTTACTGGAGATCCTGCTGATGCCATCAGTCTTGCTGACTGGGTACTGGGGGGTGTGATGCCATGATCACAGAAGGAAACCAGTATGGCCTGTAACATTTTTTCCTGGTTTTTGGTGGGGAGCACTCCCTTCAGGAGAAGGTGTATCATTTCTGGAAATGAAATGTTTCCTATCAGGTCTTCCTGAGGATATCCCTGGGTGATGAGTCTATTTGGTTCCACTTTGGTAATGGATGTTTTCCAGGGGGTGGTTCTGGGTTGGAACATCCCCTTTAATACTTCCTCACTGATCATGTAAGACCCTAATAACTGTATGTTATAAATATTTATCGCTTTTAGTATAGTGTAGTTCATAAAATGTGTTTTTCAAATGGTTTTCATATGGTTTTTCCTGGTTTGTAATTAAAAATAGTTCTTATTATGTGTATTCTTATACACAAATAGTAAGCTTTATATAGTCTGGGAAGTTAGGTAGCAAGTGAGGTGATATTATGGACATGAAGTACATAATAGGAATAATAGTAGCAATAATTGTAATAGCCGGTGCTTATTTTGTCCTCGCTGGAGGTAGCGGACAGGAAAAAATAACCATCGTCGGTTCTACATCTGTACAGCCTGTTGCTGAGAAATTAGCCACAGAATACATGAAAACGAATCCCAACGTTAAGATAACGGTTCAGGGTGGAGGTTCTGCTGTGGGTATTAAGAGTGCAGAGGATGGTACAGCAAGCATTGGAACCAGTTCTAAGTCGTTAAAAGCTAATGAATCCACAGGATTAACTCAGTACGAAATTGGTAAAGATGGAATTGCCATCATCGTCAACAAAAACAATGCCCTCAACGGACTAACTGTTGAACAGGTAAAAGGAATATTATCTGGAAACATCACCAACTGGAAGGAAGTTGGAGGTGCAGATGCTCAGATAAATGTTATTGTTCGTGAAGACGGTTCAGGTACTCGTGATGCAGTTCAGGAGATCGTTCTAGGTAAATTAGCCAACGGTACCAAAGTAGCTTTCGTAAAATCAGCTATTGTGCAGAGTTCCACCGAAGCAGTGCAGCAAGCTGTGGCTCAGGATCCCAACGCTGTTGGTTTCATATCCTTCGCTTCAGTGAATAGCACCAAAGCCCTGCAGATAAACAATGTTGCACCTTCCGAAGCAACTATACTTGATGGAACCTACAAGATCCAGAGGCCATTCCTGTTCCTGGTTAAAGGAGATCCAAAAGGGGCAGTTAAATCATTCATTGACTGGGTGAATGGACCTGAAGGTCAGGCCATTATAAAATCAGATAAGGTAGTACCAACTGGTAAGCAGGTGAACAGCACCTCTTAAAAAAGCCAGTATTTGGGAGGCCATGGTGGTTCTATAACCACCAAATCCTCCATTTTTTAACAAAAATCGATTTATTAACACGTTACATTAGTATTATCCTCAATAATTGACTTAAACCAAGTAAACATCCAATCACTCTATAATTATAAATACTGTTAGTTAGAATTAATCTTCTAATGGTAAGGAACATAGGGTGATTTAATGGACCTGAAATATGGCATAGGTTTACTGGTTATACTAATAATTATCATCGCCGTTTATACATTCGGCACTGGAATCAATTATGAGAAGATAGAAATTGCGGGTTCAACATCGGTACAACCGGTGGCTGAAAAACTTGCAGCAAAATACATGGAAGAACATCCCAATGTACGGATTGATGTAATGGGAGGAGGATCTGGCCTGGGAATAAGAAGTGTTTCCCAGGGTATAATTGACATTGGAACCAGTTCTAAAAATCTGAAACCCACTGAAAAACAGAGTTTAAATGAATATACAATAGGTAATGAAGGGATTGTGGTGGCAGTTAATCTTGAAAACCCGGTGGGTAATCTGACCAAAAGCCAGCTTAAGAATATCTTTTCCGGTAACATTACCAACTGGAAGGAACTGGGAGGACCAGATGCTAAAATTAATCTGGTGATCCGGGAAGAAGGTTCAGGTACCAGAAGTGCATTTGAAAATTTGGTGATGAATAAAACTGAAGTAAAATCAGATGCAGTTGTTCAAACTTCCACAGAATCCATAAAAGTTGCTGTGAAACAGGACCCCAATGCCATTGGATACATATCCCTGGCACACATGACTCCTGATGTTAAGGCCGTAGCCGTCGATGGAGTATCTCCGTCGGTTGAAACTGTTAAGGATGGTTCTTACAATTTACAAACCCCCTTCCTTTTCCTCACAAAGGGACAACCTGAAGGGCAGTTAAAAGAATTCATTGACTGGTGTTTAGGTCCGGAAGGACAGGAAATCGTAACTGAGGAAAAAATTGTTCCTGTGGCCTGAGTAACCAGTAAACGTGAATTAAATTAAAAATTATCAGATTTATCCAGAAATATCAATTAAAAATAAGACTATCAATTAAAACTCAATGCAATTTCAAAATCAAAAAATATCATTTATAAATCCAATCATTCTAGGGATTTAACGAGAAGGAGAAAAACCATGTCTAAGTGGAATGAAGAGTTTTTCATAGAAAAAGGACTTTTATTAACGGCTATTTCATCCGTTATTATCATAGCCCTTATAATTGTATTCGTATTTAAGGAAGGACTCCCAGCATTACAGAGCGTGGGATTCTTCAGCTTCCTATTTGGAATGGACTGGGCGCCTTCTAATGGTCAGTACGGTATATTCCCAATGATCATAGGTTCCCTTGGAATAACTGCTCTTTCACTTCTAATGGCAGTGCCCTTAGGAGTATTCTGTGCCATATTCCTGGCAGAAATAGCACCCGGTTCCATGCGTAAAATATTAAACCCAACTATCCAGACACTGGCAGGTATTCCCTCTGTGGTTTACGGGTTTTTCGGGCTGGTTTTATTGGTGCCATTCATGAGAGTACATTTCGGAGGAACTGGTTTCAGTATGTTCACTGCATCAGTCATTCTAACTGTAATGATCTTACCCATAATTGTCAGCGTGTCAGAGGATGCCCTGAGATCAATTCCCCTGGAATACAAGGAGGCATCCCTGGCCCTGGGAGCAACCCACTGGCAGACCATTAAAAATGTCATTTTCCCGGCAGCAATCCCGGGTATTATAACTTCGGTTATTCTGGGAATGGGCCGAGCAGTTGGGGAAACCCTGGCCATAATCATGGTAGCCGGTAACGTGGTACAGATACCAGGTTCCATATTTGACCCGGTGCGTGCATTAACCTCCAACATAGCCATAGAAATGGGTTATGCCACTGGAGTTCACTACAATGCCCTGTTTGCAACAGGAATCGTCCTGGTCTTCATGATCATCGTTCTCCTGATAATAGCCAACTACTTCCACTACAAGAAAAAAGTCACAATTGGAGGGGGCTATTTATGAAATCACAGCATATTCAATGCATTTCACGTGAATTCAGCCAAAAAGACAACCAGAAGGAATATAAACCGAATATTGTAAAAGTGGGAGGGATCATTTTTGCATAGAATTATACCCCCAAAAATCTCCCAAAAAATAATGAACGGAGTGTTCTGGGCCTCTGGACTTCTTACCGTAGCAATTTTACTGGTAATAATAGGCTACGTGCTTTTAAAAGGTTTGCCGGTGGTAAATCTAGAATTTATATTTGGTAATCCCATAAATTCAGGTAAATCTGGAGGAATATTCCCATTTATCATGTCCAGTATTTACGTAACCCTAATTGCGGTCCTGGTTGCCACTCCACTTGGAGTGGGGGCTGCAGTATACCTTTCAGAATATGCTGGAGAAAACCGCCTGGTAAAAATGATCCGTTTCGGAGCAGAAACATTAGCCTCAATCCCTTCTATTGTATTTGGATTGTTTGGGCTGGCCTTCTTTGTGATCTACCTGGGACTGGGATGGAGCGTTCTTTCTGGTGGATTGACCCTGGCTTTAATGGCATTACCCACAATATTGGCCGCTTCAGAAGTCTCCATAGAATCAATTAACAAATCCTATGCTGAGGGAAGCCTGGCACTGGGAGCCACAAAGTGGCAAACAATATACAAGGTTGTTATACCTGCCGCACTCCCTGGAATAACCACTGGAGTAATTTTAGGTATGGGAAGGGCCATTGCAGAGGCAGCAGCAGTATTATACACTGTTGGGGCTGCATTAATGATACCAACATCCATCATGGATGCAGCAAGACCTTTACCTCTTCACCTTTACATTTTAGCCACCGAAGGTATATCCATGGATAATGCCTGGGGAACCGCAGCAGTCCTGGTGCTTATGATTCTAATAATCACCGTGGTTACCAACACCTTAGTTGATCGTTATCGCAAAAAAATGATGGGGCGATAAAAAATGGAATACAGAATAGAAGTAGAAAATTTAAACGTTTACTTTGACGAATTACACATCCTTAAAGACGTAAGTCTAAAGATTCCCAAAAACGCAGTAACTTCCCTAATCGGACCTTCCGGTTGTGGTAAATCAACTTTCATCCGTACTCTAAACCGGATGAACGATATGATAAGCACCTTCAAAATGGATGGAACAGTCTTACTGGATGGGAATGATATTTACGATCCCAAAATAGATGTAGTGGAACTACGGAAAAAAGTGGGCATGGTATTTCAAAAGCCCAACCCCTTCCCTAAATCCATATTTGACAATGTAGCATATGGATTGAGGGTGCACGGGATAAATGATAAGGATATCCTGGAACAGAAGGTTGAAGAAAGCCTCAGATCCGCTGCACTGTGGGATGAAGTGAAAAATATACTGGATAAATCTGCAATGGGACTTTCCGGTGGTCAGCAGCAGCGTCTTTGCATTGCCAGGACCATGGCAGTGGAACCAGAAGTTATATTAATGGATGAGCCATGTTCTGCTCTGGACCCCATATCCACCACTAAAATTGAGGACCTGATACACAAACTCAAGAACGACTTCACCATCATCATTGTAACCCACAACATGCAGCAGGCTACCCGTGTATCAAAACACACTGCTTTCTTCCTCCACGGGGAGATTGTGGAAAGTGGCTTTACTGAGAAGATCTTCATTGAACCCGAAGATAAGCGGACTGAAGATTACATCACTGGCCGGTTTGGATAAAAAGAGGGCATATGATGATGTGCCCTACACAAGGATGGGTGGTTTAAAATGCTTACAGTGGTCCTGGAAAAACGTTTAAAATCCCTGGAAGAAGATGTCCTGGGATTCAGTTGGGAGACCATAGGAAGAGTGGATAATTCAGTCCGGAGTTTCCTGGATGAAGACACCTATCTGGCCAGAGAAATAATTGAAAAAACTGATGAAATCAACAAGGAAAGCTATAAGATTGAGCATGGATGTCTTAAGGTTTTAGGATTACACCAGCCACTCGCCAGGGATTTACGTTTAGGAGCAGCACTTCTGCGAACCTCCATTGAACTGGAACGTATAAACAACCTTTCGGCTTACATAGCCCGTTATGCCATAGATGCAGCAGAAAGCGAACGTACCTGTTACAAACCCCCACACATTGAGTTCATGTCCCAGACTGTCCAGGATATGCTGAAAGATGCTGTGGGTGCACTCTTAAATGAGGATATACAGTTACTCAAACGTTCCACCAGAAGCTACGTGAACCTGCAGGATTTTTACAACCAGATGTTTTCAGAATACGAGGAAATCACACATGGAGGTTCCCAGACTTCACTGATACTGGTTGGGAGGAACTTACTGAGCATGGGACACCATATAATGGGAATGGCAGATCGCGTTGCCTATTCCATAGTGGGTAAACGTGTCATGCACCATAAACTGTTCCATAATATGTTGATGAGGTAAAAAATGTGGCTTCCTTCAGAAGATCCTCAGCACGTTGTTCAGGGTAATTTGAAAAGGTCCCATATACCTGAATTGGGTTATATAAAGATTATAGAGGGGGGTAATGAATCATTACTCCTGGTAAAAGATGCAAAAATAATAGCTGCCTGGAATTTAAACGCAGAATCCCTAGAGGAAACCCATGAAAATAAAGCAATGAACATGATAAATATAGATCCAGAATCCCGGATAGAAGTGTATCAGCTTGATGATAACATGTTTTCAACCATTGTAGATTTGAATGAGGAATGTAGATTACCCTTACCTGTGGGAATAGATTTTTTACTTGAAAAAAGTGTTAAAGAGGTAAATCGGGGGGATGTTTTGTCCAAATACCGGATAAGAGATCCATCTGAAGATGATATTGATAATTTGTTAAATGATTATAAATCCAAAATAGGTGGAAGATAATATGGAGAGAAGATATCCCAGGATACGGTTCCAGAAAAAACTGGATGAACTAAAGGAAGAAGTGGATAAAATGGGTCAGGCCACTCTAAAGGCTTACAGGGAAGCTTTTAGTACCTTTATAGATTACGATGCAGAACTGGTAAACAGTGTGATGGAAACCAACAGGAAGGTCCATGACATGGGTTACCAGATAGAACACGATGCAATGAGCATCATAGCAGCTGAACAACCAGTTGCAGGGGATTTAAGATTTATTGAAACCAGTATTAAGGTTTCCAGTCACTTAAAACGAATTGCAGGTCTGGCTTCCAACATTGCCGATATTGCTCGTCATATTAAGGATGAAGAGATCCCTGAAAAACCCATGTTTGACTTACAGCGCATGGCTGATATTGTGGATGGAATGGTCAGCAAGGGTCTGGCAGCCTTTTTAGCCAAAAACATGAATGTTGCCAGGGAACTTCACAGGGATGATGATAAGGTGGATGATCTGTTTGACCATGCCCTTAAAGACATTACCAAGAGCATGTTCCAGGATAAGGAATCCATATCCTACCTGATTTACCTCCTGTTCCTGGCCCGTTTCCTGGAAAGGATTGCAGATCGCGCTGAAAACATTGGAGACCGTACTATCTTCATGATAACCTGTGAAAAACAGCAATTCACCATGGATAAGAAGCCTGAAGAACCTGAATAGGTTATTTGGGTTATTGGATAACTTGAATTCGTATATTCAATAATAGGGTCATTTCAAGAAAATGATCCTCTCTTTTTTAATTTCATTCCAATTTCATTTATTTTATTTTCATTCATTATAATATTCATTTTAATTTTATTTTCATTCTTTTCAATTATATTTCATTTACTTAATTCTCATATGCCTAATTTTAAAATTGCCTTTAAATAAATTAAATCTCAGGTCAACGTCATGCATTTAAATTAATGACTTTACTGTTTTACGTGAAGTAGTATCTTTTGCCTGGTCAACAACATTTTTCAGTGGGGCCTTAACTACCCTATCTGAAGTATTAGTTGCCCTATCTGAAATTTGACTTAAAAAATGTTGATTTTTCCTAATGTTTAAATATAAGATTGATTATAACAGGAGGTAGACATACACTTCAAGTGTAAAACATATCACAATTTGTGATATTGGCGATCATTATAAAACTAAAATGTTAACCCGGGAGGGTTTCTCATCCCCTCCCCTTCATTAAATAATCAATTAAAAGTGAGGAGTGATAGATTGAAAATTAAGTGGAGAAACGAAAATTTGAGAATTGAATTAAAGATGAACATATTGGATTATGTTAATTCCAATGAAAACATTTCCATAAGTAATTTAGCTGATTACACTAACCAGGAATACCTGCTGGTAGCGGCAGTGGTTGATGAATTAGTTGAAGATGGATTAATTCCCTCTAAAAGTCCATCTAAAAGTCTCTCTAAAAGTTTTGTTAACAACGTTACATGGTAAAAATAGAGTGTATGTTGAGGGGACAAATGATCCTTCCGTTTAAATCCCCTCTTTTACCATGTTATTCATTTTTCGAGTTAAAACCGTTTTTTATCTTAAATCCAATATATTTAATTCTATTATCAATTCTAATACATTTTAACCTATTAAATTTTAATATTAATTCCAATATCAATCTTGTATCAATTTTATTCTATTTATATCAATATTAAGTCCATTTAATGGATTATTGTTCCATTAATAGTTTTATTAATAGTTATTTTCCTTTTAGGATTCCAGTTGCCCTTCTGGCAGCCCAGCACTGTATGCAAACACCGATGGGGAGGCCTGCAGTATGGGTATCTGCATATTCTATTTTAACATCCAGGGCAGTGGTTCTTCCACCTAAACCCATGGGGCCGATGCCGGTTGCATTAACCATTTCCAGCATTTCCTTCTCCATGTTGGCCATTCTCTCTTCAGGGTGGTGTTCTCCAACTTTCCTCAAAAGCGCCTTTTTAGCCAGCTTCAGGGCCATATCTGATGATCCACCAATTCCAACTCCCACCACAGTAGGAGGACAGGGTTTACCACCGGCTGAGAGTACTGTTTCCATGACGAACTGTTTTATACCTTCTTCACCTTCACCAGGAAGTGCCATTTTAAGTGCGTTGTTGTTCTCTGAACCAAAACCCTTGGGGAAAATAGTAATCTCCAGCTGGTCAGTGTCCACCAGTTCTATGTCAATCTGTGGAATGAAACGACCAATATTATTGCCACTGTTTTTCCGGGTGAGGGGATCTACCACGTTGGGGCGAAGTGGAACCTCTTGGGTGGCCTTTTTCACACCGTTGATTATTCCCTCTTTCAGGTTTTCCACCTGAACTTTTCCCAATTTTACAAAAATAATGGGCAAACCAGTGTCCTGGCAGAGGGGTAAATTCTTTTCTTCGGCGATATTTATGTTTTCCAGTATGGCTTCCAGGTTTAAAAGGGCAGTTTCATCTTCTTCAAGATCATATGCATCTTTAAGAGCTTTTTTAACATCCAGTGGAAGTTTTATAGCTGCTTCCTGGTACAAACGGCATATAAGCTCTTCAACCTGGGATTGATATATCATTAGCATTGATAAATATTTGTTATATGATGTAATAAACAGTTTCTAATGTTATTGTGATTTTTAATTTTGCGATTTTTTTCTAAACGGCTATGTCAAAAACACATAAGCGTGGGCATTCCACACATACCCGAGCTTTATCTCACGAAAAGGTTGGTGTTCCTTGTGTGGTTAATAGGAATGGTATGTCAATCTCAAAAATCACAAATACAGGTAGTATCTACAAAAAATTTGCATCATATTTATGATGGGAGAATTAGATGTCAATTCAACTCTTGTAACAGACATAGATGAACTCGTATGTAAGGTTTACGAATGCTATTGGTATTGAATTGGTACAGTTGAAAACTGGCAAGGCCAAGAAAGGCATCTATGCAAAAGAAACCGATACAGAGAAAAGAAATATCTTCTTAAACTTTGTATTGGCAACATTAAAAACAGACAAATGTAGAGATTTGTCAAACAGACCAGCAATTCCGTTGTCACATAAATTAGAATTTATGGAGGAGAGTAGAATGAACTTTGAATTATTGCCACTTAACCCCAAAAACTTGATACAGTTTAAGAAAGATATACAGGAAGCATTTCAGCAAGGTGCTGTTGAGGGATTTGGTGAAATAGGGGTAGAAATACTTCCTGAAAGTCATATAGATCGTTCTATTTCTGCTAAAGGTTCTATTGCTTACGAAGCTATACTTGATGGAGAATTTGTTGGCGGGGCTGTTGTTTTGATAGACAGCGAAACACAGCATAATCATCTTGATTTTTTGTATGTCAAAAATGGAACACACAGTAAAGGTGTGGGACAGTCTATTTGGAATGCTATTGAAAAGTTACATCCTGAAACTAAGGTTTGGGAAACCGGTACCCCTTACTTTGAAAGACGTAATATACATTTCTATGTAAACAAATGCGGGTTCCATATTGTAGAGTATTTTAATAAGTATCATAAAGATCCGAATGAAAAAACAGAGATGGAACAGTTACCAGATATTGATTACTTTGCAGATTTCTTTCGTTTTGAAAAAGTTATGAGGTAAACAAATTCCAGTTTGTTGAGATAATTAGAGAAATTATGGGAGAGCTAATAATCTCCTATAAAAAAACACTATTATCAACTTTTTGTTGTGACATAGCATTCTAAACTAAAAATTATAAAAAAAATTAGTTTGAATAAACAGTAGATGATTTTTAACTGGAAAAAGAGGTTAATGTTTTAAATTATGGATTAAACTTATTGTTTAAACGCAATATTAGGGGGAAATGATTTTTTTATCATTATTCAGCTTGTACTTATCCTTATTCCGCCTGTAACCTTGGCTTAACTTTTTGTTTTCACTGGAACTTTTAAGGGGAATGTACGATTGGGGCATACGTTCTTTGATGTAGGTTAATGGGTGGCGGTTTTTGATGGAGTAAACATTTTGCAGTATCTGTTTTGCTTCTTCCACTTTATTTTTAAACTGTTCATCCAGGTTGAAGTTCCTGGTCATCATCTCATCGTATTTCCCATTCAAACTGTCGTATAATCCATACAGTTCCTCTAATCTGCCCTGGGTGTCTGATAATTCATTCATGAATATGGAACATTCGTTGTTTAACTCAGTTATGATCTCCTTCTGATGGCCAATTGTGGCATTCTCGTCATTTTTAATCTCTTCCAGCATGACTTCAAAGCTGGATATCATCTTACGCTGATGTTCCATCATTTTTTGCATCTGGTTGAAGTCATTCTCTCCCATGATAATAACAGTTTCATCCTCCCCAAAATCATGCTCCCCCTCCAACGTCAATAGTTTACTATTTTTAACAGGTTTTTCCCTGACAGTTGCAGTGTAAATCCTCTTGTGCATGTTTTTAGTCATTATTATCACCTCTAAATCTTATTTTAATTTCATGAGTTTGATCCATTTGGAGTTAATTACTTCCAATAAGGGGAATTAATTACTATGGCCTTATTAACATTTGAATGTTTGGTCTGATCCACAGGTTATCTTGGATCTACAAGTTATCTTATTTTCTTATAATCACTTTTTTATTTTCTTATAATCTCTTCTTTTTGTTAATTCCAGGTTCCAGGCTTTTTATTACCTTTTCCCGAAAAGTACCAATTTTAACTAAATCATAGCGGTATACCTATAACTTAAATGAAAATTATGTACTTTATCCTGCCCCTATTCCAGTAACTGAATATTCCTTACTGGAGTCTGTATTGTATTCAGTTTGATTAACAATTTTCTGCCCTTCTGGGCTTAAACTAAAATTTATAAAGTCATTGGCAACTGAATTACCAGTTCCTTTTACTAAAAAGATCAAAGGCCTTTTAAGCACGTACCTGCCACTGGCTATGTTTTCACTGGTTGGGGACATTCCATTTATCCCCATCACCTTAACTCCGGTGTTCAGGGCATTCTGGGACACATAACCTATGGCATTGGGGGTGACAGCCACATCCTGCATAACCTGATATGTGGATATTCCTATGGTGAAATTATCTTGAGGTACTGTGGAACCGAACAGTATATCTTCAAATGTAATACGGGTCCCGGATCCTGCTTCTCGAATTATAACTTTAATTGGGGTATCTTCTCCTCCCACCTGTTTCCAGTTGGTGATTTTTCCCTGATAAATAGCCCTTAACTGGTCTGGGGTTAAACTGTTCACTGGGTTGGTGGGGTTTACAATAATTGCTATGCTATCTTCTCCAATTGGGTACTGGTTCAACCCGTCACTTTCTGTTTCAGTCAGGTTCCGTGAAACAGTTCCTATACTGGCACTACCAGATTTCACAGACTGTATACCTACATTGGAGTCTCCACCTTGAACTGTGACCTTAATATCTGGATGCTGGGCCATGTACGCCTGGGCCAGTGCCTGGGCCACTGGTTGCACTGTGCTTGATCCTACAATACTGATTTCTGAGCCTTCGGAAGGAATGATCACAGAATATGCTACTGTAATCCCTGCACAGGCCAGGATAATAATTCCCAATAGATAAATTTGCTTACTTTTCATTATATCACCTGTAGTGACATTCACCCTCTTCAATGATAGTTTCCGGTGTTGCCTGGATGTGATATCCGAGTGTTTTTAATATTTGAGGGGTTTTAATATTCAAGTGTTTTTAACTGGTCTCTTTTGTTTTTATCAAGGTTTGATCTGGTTGTGAAAAGTACTTCTGGAGATCAAGGGTTGAAATCAGGAGTATCACGCTGCACAGGGCCCCGAAGAGGAATACTCTTTCCATTCCAGTCATGAACTCGGTGGCCTGAGTTCCCACCAGGGTTAAATTACTGCTCAGGGCACTCTGGGCAATGGCGCTGCTTAAGATCAAACCGGCAAAACAGTTCCCCAGAACCGATCCCAGGTTCTTGGTCAGGGTCATCATGGCTGACACCTGGGTTTTGAATATCTCCGGCACCACCGAGATGATCATTTTGTTGTTGGGGGACTGGTAAAGACCGTATCCAAAACCAAGGGCCACCAGTCCAATAATGATAAGTGGCAGCCCGGTACCAGTATGGAATGTGTAGATAATGGTGGTGGCTACTATACATGATATGCTGGCTGCAACAGCTAGAGGTTTTACTCCGATTCTATCAGCAAGTCCACCGGCAATTATGGACAGGAACATGGCGGTGAACATTATAATGCTGATTAATATTCCGGAGATATTCACCGGCACACCAATGACCTTCTGGAAATAGAAGGGGAGGGTGAAAAATGCCATGTAGAGTATTATATAGTTTAATAAGAGTCCGGTGATGTATGCGGAGAATGTGATGCTCCTGAATACTTCAATTCTAAAAAGTGGCTCTTCGTGTTTGGCTTCTACCCAGACAAAGAGTGCTGCGAATATCAATGCAGCTGCCATCAGCACCATGTCAAATATATCAAAGCCCATTTTCTGGGCAAGGATCAGGGCATAGGTCAGTGTGAACAGGAATATAGCCTGTAAAATTGCTCCCTTATAATCGATGAGTATGGAATAAATCTTACCACGGGAAAAGGGAGGATGATTATTTTCATATTTCTTTTTCCTCTCAATTAACTCCAGGTCTTTATCTGCTTCTGGTTTTTGAGCGGTAAATAAGTATACGCAGATACTTAAAATCCCGAAGGGTATGACGGCCAGGAATATGGTATGCCAGCCAAGGTAGGCTGCTATGAAACCGCCAACCAGGGGGCCAATGGCGTAACCTCCGGATAATGCCACCAGCAAACATCCCATGGCCAGTCCCAACTTTTCAGGGGGGAATGTTTTATCCAGAATGGCGTAGTACACTGCTGCCATGAACCCCGCTGCCAGGCCCTGAATACCCCTTATAACAATTAACATTTCTGCACTGGGAGCAAAGTAACAGGCCAGGGAGGCAGTTACCCACAGGATGGTCCCTATCATGAAGAACTTTTTCCTGCTCCACATTCCTGCTATTCTACCCAGGAATATCACCGAAACAGTGAGGCAGATCAGGTATATGTTGGAGATCCAAGTGGCAGTCATTACACTGGCCCCGAAGAATTCGGTAATGGTGGGTAGGCAAACATTCACCAGGCCAATGTAGAAGTTGAACATGAAATTCACCAAACATATTGCCAGCAAAACAAACCACATCTGCCGGGGATTGTCCATTGATATTCTGGGTTTGGTTATAGTAGTGAGCATGAAAAATAATTCTGAATGGATTAAATATAAATAATTTGCTAATTTAGAACTATAATTCACTTTTTAGGTACAAATGGGCTTGAAATACTTGAGATAGGGATGTTATGGGGAATATTGTTCCTACTTTGAGAAATATTATGTGCAAATAGCAAAGAATTAATAGGTGTTTTGATGATAGCTACATCCATAAATTTCCCGAACAATCTGGCTAAAAATAATCAAAATTGTCAGTAATCCCTAAAGTGATTAACTTCTCTAAAGTGATTAACGCTGTAAGTCATAACTCCCTGTAAGTCATAACTCCTTGGAAATACTTAAAATGTATTGATAACGTCTGAAATTATTGATACAGTTTAAAAATCTCTAATGTAACTATATGGTGTTTATCATGGTGATTTAAGTGAACCTGCGTAAACGTACATTAATTACTCTGGCAATATCGCTATTGCTGCTGGTAGCAGTGCTTTATGTTATCTCCCAGAGCCTTTTAATGGGAAATCTTTCAGAAGTTCAGGCGGATAATACTCAAAAAGACCTTGAAACTATGAATGATATATTATTCCGAGATTTAGGTGATCTGGCAGCAATAAATAAACAGTGGGCCATGCTGGGTGAAGCTTCATTCTACGATGAAACCAGCCATACTTTCAATCCAGAAGCTCTGAAAATATTCAACAGCACCGGTATTGATCTGGTGATAGTTTCCTCATCAATGGATGGAACTGTGTATTTTAAATCCTTAAATGACTCGGAAAATTTAAATAACTCACAAAATTCATCATCCCATCAGGATGAGCTGGAAAGTTACCTATCCCAGAATTATTCTTTAATAAAGTCAGAAAATCTAAGTAACCCCTTCCAGGGCATTCTACTATTGCCCTCAGGCACCTACTTAATCTCGTCAAGTCCCATTACTGGTTCTGGAGGTAATAATTTAATTCTGGGCCGTTACCTTGAAATTCCCCAAAATGGTCATTTATCAAAAATTCCAGGTTTATCCCTGAATATCACCCCATTTAATAATGGTGAGGGGGTCCCGACCTTCCATGATGTGAGTCGTGATTTTTCATACGGGTCGCCAGTGATAATCAAACCGGTTGAGAATAACACCATCAGTGGATATTCATTACTGCGAGATGGCGAAGGTCGTGCTATTTTCCAGATGAAACTATCTGAAAACCCCTATATTATAGATAAAGGCCAGGAAACTTTAATTTATTTCATATTCTCATTTTTAGTGACTGGAATAATATTAGGATTCATCACCCTGCTGTTTCTGGATAAGATTGTTTTATCCAGAATAAATGACCTCAACAATCGAGTACAGGAAATAACGAAAACCAACGATATCTCCAGACGTTTACCAGTAAACGGATCAAATGATGAAATATCTGGTCTTTCTAAGGGTATTAACAGCTTGTTAATATCGTTGCAGAGTTCCTGGGAAGAAATTCAGCAGAGTAGAAAAAAGTACCGGAATATTTTTTACAACACTGGAACTGCCATGATAAGCACCGAAGGAGATGGAGTCATTTCCTTAATAAACTCTGAATTTGAAAACTTATCCGGGTTCAAGAAGGGGCAGGTAGAAGGTATAAAAAGCTGGAGAGACTTTTTCCCGGAAGACATTAAGAAAATGACCGAATACAGTAAAATACGAAAATTAAATGAAGATCTAGCTCCTCGGAATTATGAGGCCCGGTTTTTAGGCAGGGATGGTAGTTTAAAGGATGTATATTTAACAGTAACAACCGTACCCGGTACTGATCAATTTTTGTTATCCATAATGGACATCACCCCACTCAAACAAACCCTGGAAGAAAAGGATGCCCTCTTACGGGAAGTACATCACCGGGTTAAAAATAACATGCAGATCATGATCAGCCTGTTGAATATGAAAGCAAGGCACACCAGTGATGAGGATGTGAAGAGCATCTTAATGGAAAGCCAGGATAGAATAAAGTCCATGGCCATGGTACACGATGGCCTGTACCATTCACCGGATATGATTCACATAAATCTAGGAAATTACATCCAGAGATTAACTGCTGAACTTTTCAGGAGTTACCAGGTTGATAGTAGTCTGATTAAGTTAATTGTTAACGTGGATTCTGTATCCATATCCATTGACACTGCAGTACCCTGTGGTCTTCTTTTAAATGAACTGGTAAGTAATTCCATTAAACACGCATTTGATCCCGGTGAGAAAGGGGAAATAAGGATTTGTCTGTCTTCTAATGAAGATTTGTCTTCGGAAGATTTGCATCCTCCTGAAGATTCACATTCTCTCGCTGATGAATGTTCTCCTCCTGAATTAACACTCACAGTCTGGGACAATGGAAAGGGATTAGCAGATGGTTTTGATATAAGTAAATCTGATACCATGGGCATGAAACTGATCGATACCCTGGTAAACCAGCTGGAAGCCGAAATAGAATTTAATAACAGCCCGGGGGCATGTTTTAAAATTAGATTTAAAGAGCTTAATTATTCTAAAAGAATTTAACTTAACATAATTCTTTTAAAAATTGATAAACCATTTATAATAAACAAAGAATAGATTTCTGTAACAAATACGGTCTAATTTTTAGAACTAATTAAAAAACCAATCAAAAAAGAATTAAAAAAGAGAAAGAATTGAAAAGGAAAAGTAAAAATCAGTATTTCATGATCATCTTAACTTTTTCCAATTCTTTGGCAATATGTTCCCTTTTATCAGTGAGCATGTCTTCTGAACTCATTTTAAGAGCTTCTTTAGGACATACAGAAACACAGAGTTGTTTATCCCTTCCAGCACACAGGTTGCACTTGGTGGCTATTCCGTATTCATCCAGATTGATGGCTCCTATTGGACAGGCATCTCTGCACAGTCCGCAGCCTATACAATCTTCTTCATGGATGATCACCGCGCCATCGATTTTTTCAATGGCATCTTCCGGGCACACTGTCATGCAGGGGGCCCGGTCTTCAGCACAGTGTAAGCAGAAAATTGGCACTCCATTTATCACTCGGATGGCATTTTTAGGGCATATGCGTTCACATTTCCCACACTCATCACAGAGCTCTGGCCTGGAAACAAGTTCCTTCATATTTTTAGGCCTCCTTTTCCGCGGCTTTCCTGGCCCTGGTACGGGCAGTCATCACGCTAATAAGATCAGAACTTTTCCGATTGCCTTTACCAACACCGGTGATCTTCTGAATGTGCTGACGTTGTTTTTCTGCCTGCAGTTTTTGGGTGTCCACCTTGGCTATGGCCCGTTTGGAACAGGCTTTCACACATGCGGGTGTACCTAGATCAGGGCACTGGTCACATTTATGGGCTTTTCTCTCGTGTATTTCCACTGCACCAAATGGACAAACCATCATGCACAAACCGCAGCCAATACACTTTGCTTCTTCAATTCCCTTTTCAGTCATGGCTTCAGTAGGGCATATCAACTGACAGGGTGCACCCTCGCACTGTTGACAGATGATGGGGTAGAAGGATCCCTCAACTTCCCTCACCAGTATCCCTGAAGCCCCGTGAAGACGTGCACATGCCTCCTGGCAATCGTGACATCCATCACAGAGATCCGGCTGGATAATTATCTTTTCCAAGGCTAAGCCTCCTATATTTTGAGTTCAGCGCAGATGGCATCCACGTTTTTCTGTATATATTCTCTTTCCACTTCAGTCAGATGTTTGAAACGTTTCTGGGCCATTAAATATTCATTCACCATCTTACGTTGCATAGGACGGTAAGTAACATGGAATTCTCCATCTTCAATTTCATAAAGTATCCATGAACCAGTTTCAACAGCCAAACGTCCCAGGTCAATGGTCTTGGATGGGTTGAAACCCCAACCAGTGGTACATGGCTGGTGAAGGTGAATGTAAGCAGGTCCCTCTATTTCACTGGCCTTTTGAACCTTCTTCATAAAGTCCTCGGGGTAGGATATGCTGGCAGTGGCCACGTAGGGCACACCATGGGCCGCCATGATCATGGGTATGTTCTTTTTGGGTTTATCCTCACCAAAACTTTCCTTACCATGGGGGCTGGTGGTGGTGGATGCACCGTACGGTGTGGCTCCACTTCTTTGAACCCCGGTGTTCATGTATGCTTCGTTATCGTAACAGATATAAATTAGGTTGTGACCTCGTTCCATGGCTCCAGATAGGGCTTGCAGACCAATATCTGCGGTTCCACCGTCACCACCAAATACAACCACCTGGGTGTCTTTTCCCTGGGATTTCAGTGCCCTTTCAACTCCAGATGCCACTGCAGCTGCGTTTTCAAAGGCCACATGTATCCAGGGGATTTCCCATGAAGTTTCAGGGTAGGGGGTGGTGATAACCTCCAGACAACCGGTGGCGGAAACAGCTACCGTGTTTTTGCCCAGTGCTTTCAGGGCCAGTCTAACCCCCACTGTGGCTCCACAGCCTGCACATCCTCGGTGTCCAGGGGCCAGGAATTCTTTTTCACTGATTTCCATTTAGAGTTCCTCCTTTTTGAGTCCAATCCACTCCACCTCACCGGTGGGGTTTTTAGTTTTATCAAGGATTTCTTTAACGTAATGGGGGGTTATGTCCCGTCCTCCCAGTCCAGCTATGAATCCATAGGCATTGGCGTTGGTTGTGGCTTTAATGTTGTTGTAAAGCACTCCTCCCATTCCAAATGAGATGTTCTTATCCAGAACTGCTACTTTAGATGCCTTTTCCAGGACTTCTTTAATCTCCTCTTTGGGGAAAGGACGGAAGACCCTGATTTTCAGGAGTCCAACTTTTTCTCCCTTTGACCGGAGATCGTCGATAACATCTTTTATAGTACCACAAACAGAACCCATGGCTACTATGATAATCTCGGCATCATCACATTTGTAAGTCTCAATTAAATCGTATTTTCTACCAAATACTTCTGCAAATTCCTGGTAGGCCTTGGCTAGGACTTTCTTAGATCCTTCCATGGAGGCTTCTATTGCATAACGGGCTTCCATGTAATATTCAGGGTCAGTGAAGGTACCAATGGACATTGGATCTTCCGGGTCCAGGAATGCGTAAGGTTTGTATGGTGGTAAGAACTGGTCCACCTCTTCCTGACTGGGCACTTCTAATGGTTCCACAGTGTGGGTTAGGAAGTATCCATCAATACAGACCATGCAGGGCAGTAAAACATCTCTGTCTTCAGCAACTCTGTAGGCTATTAAAACAGCGTCCAGAGCTTCTTGAGCGTCTTCTGCATATATTTGAAGCCATCCGGAGTCACGTTCGGATATGGAATCCTGCTGATCATTCCATATGCTGAGCGGTGCGGATAACGCCCGGTTAGCATCAACCAAGACTATGGGGCTCCTCATACCAGCTGCAGCAAACAGTATTTCGTGCATCAGGGCCAGTCCCTGGGATGATGTGGCAGTGAAAACTCGAACACCTGTTCCGGATGCACCTAGTGCTGCACTGATTGCACTGTGCTCTGATTCCACTCTAATGTACTCTGCTTTTAAATCCCCATCAGCCACAAACTGGGCCAGATATTCAGAAATCGTTGTTTGAGGAGTAATGGGATAAACAGGAACTACTGCTGGTTTGGCCAGCTTAACCGCTTCTGCAACGGCTCGGTTGGATGTAAAAACTTTTTGAACCATTTTATCCTCTCTCCATTTTTATTGCTTCAACTGGGCATTCCTCTGCACAGATACCACAGCCTTTGCAGTAATCGTAATCTATATCATAATCCTGGTTTATGCATCCTTCCGGACAGAAAAGAACACAGTTGCCACAATCAATACATTTTTCTTTATCCAGAATGGGCTTGAAGGTTCTCCAGCTTCCGGTTTTGTTTTTTCGGGTGCTTCCAGGTTCTTTAACACATGCTCCAATAGATACCATTAGATCACCTTTATTTTGCCTGTTCAAAGGCAATTTTCGCTGCTTCAGCGTTCTTTTCCCCAATTTTACCAGGGAAAGTTTCTTTGGTTATTTTGATAATTGAATCAAGTGATACTCCACCGATTACCTTGGCGAATGCTCCCAACATCACCGTGTTCACAATGGGAACACCCAGGGTGTCCAGGGCAATTCCAGTAGCATCAATGGTGTGAACGTCTGCATCACCTAATTTAAGATCTTCTTTAGTATTTATTATCACTTTACCTCCATCCTTAAGGCCGGATAACACATCTACGGCCTCTATGAGGGTTTCGTCTAATACTAGTACATGATCTGGATTATAAACTTGATATCTTCTTCTAATTGGTTTATCATTTATTCTTGAAAAAGCCATAACCGGTGCGCCTTTTCGCTCAGCACCGAAAAATGGGAATGCTTGACAGTATTTTCCGTCTTCAAATGCTGCTTTTGCTAGTATCTCTGCAGCGGTAACTGCGCCTTGACCACCGCGTCCGTGAAAGCGAATTTCAATCATCTATTTACCTCCATTCCTCATAGTTAATCATTATAAATTTACATATAATCATTATAAATTTTCATATATATACGTGTTGGCTGCACATATTTGCAAAAATCATAAGTGGATATAATGGGGTTTAATATGATTATAACTAAAATTATAATGTTTTTATTAATCATATCCAATAATCTCTCTTTATTCAAGAAATACAATCCATAAAGAACTTAAATCAGTAGATTTTCACCACGAATTTTTGGTGATAACCTAAGTTAAATTAACTTTTTATCTTTATATATTTTTAAGTCCTATGAAACTATAGAAAGTAACGTTGAAGTAAATTAATGTCTGAAATTTAGCTGATAAATTTTCTAAAATTCAGTCAATTACTCCTGTTAATTACTCCTGAAAATTAGTGGATTATTTTTAAAAAAATAGTGGGTACATTCAAATGAACATACTGATAATCACCGGTGAACTTGCCAGCAACCTGGTAAAAGACGCATCTTTAAAATCAGATCACAATGTTCAGGTGCACGTGGTTAAAACACCCATAGCTGCCTTTTTAACCCCTAAAAAGATCATAGCTGAACTCGGGACTTTACCGGAGAGTGAATTAAAATCAACGGATTTGATCCTCACCCCTGGACTCATACGCAAGGATGTAAGTCCAATCACCGAAAAAACTGGGATACCCACCTACAAAGGATCCACCGATGCTGCGGACCTGGATATTGTCCTGGAAATGGTGGATAAACTGGATCTATCCACTAAAAAATCTGCAGATAAACTCATTGAAGAAGAACAAAGAAAAAGAGCCCTGAAATACATTGCAGATTTTGAAAATAACCATGAAAACACTAAAAAACTCCTCAAAAAACCAGAAAACATTCTGGTAGGGGATCTACCAGTGGGTGAAGACTTCCCCATGAGGGTGCTGGCTGAAATTGCCAACGCACCCATCTTAAGCCAGGAAGAACTCTTAAAACGTGCCCAGTACTTCGTTAAATCCGGGGCGAACATGGTGGATATTGGAATGGTTGCCGGGGAGAACATGGCATCCAAAATACCGGGTATGGTCAATCTTCTACAGGAGAACCTGGATGTGCCGGTGAGCATAGACACCCTGCAATCTGAAGAACTTCTGGTGGCAATAGATTCAGGGGTGGACATGGTTTTAAGCCTGGATCATGGGAATTACCAGGAAGTTTTACCGGATTTGAAGAAGAAACAAATTCCAGCAGTTATCCTCCCTACAGATTACAGGAGGGGATGGGTCCCGGAAACCACCACCGAACGGGTAAACTCATTGATGGATTTAAAGGAAAAATGCAGGGGGATAAATGTCATCGCTGACCCCATACTGGATCCGGTAAACAGTAAAAGCATGGTTGATTCGATTATTGCCTGTCGTGATTTCAAGGAAAGTGCCACCGAAGGATGCCCCATATTTTTCGGGATAGGCAATGTCACTGAACTACTGGATGTTGATTCAGTGGGAGTTAATGCCCTCTTAGCAGGGATTTCCATGGAACTGGGGGCCAGTATTCTTTTCACACCAGAAGAAAGTGGTAAAACCAGGGGAAGCGTGAAGGAACTGGCAGTTTCATCAAAAATGATGTTCCTCTCCAAAATGAGGGGATCCATACCCAAGGACCTGGGTATAAATCTACTGGTCTTCAAGGACAAACGCAAAGGAGAACCAATACCCGAACTGGTGGATGTACCCGAAATAGAAGCAGGCTCTGAGTACAAGTTCCGACAGGACCCGGAGGGTAGCTTTAAAATCAGCGTAGAAGAAGGTAGGATACGGGTGGTTCATTATAAGAAGATGCAACCCACACTGGCCATATACGGGCAGACTGCCTGGGAACTGTACCATGAAATCATAAACCGGAAACTGGTTTCAAGAATTGAACACACAGCTTACCTTGGCCAGGAACTTCAAAAGGCCGAAGATGCCCTTAAACTTGGGAAAAACTACGTGCAGGACTTTCCACTTTTTGAGGAGTTTATGGAGTACTAGCAAATCTGGTACAAAAGTTCCGAACTAAATTAACAAATCCGAACTAAAATATTCAAACAAAATTACTATCATAAAATTAACAGAACGACTAATTAAATTTCAAGTTTACACATTACAGGAGCAAATAACAATGGATGTATGTCATAAATGTGGCAACCCCCAGATCATCATCAAGAGGAAGCAATCGGGACAGATGCTCTGCCAGGAATGTTTCATTAACTCTGTTCAGGAAAAAGTCCTGAAAGATATCCGCAAACAAAAGCTGGTAGAAAAAGGGGACAAGGTATTAGTTGCATTATCCGGTGGTAAAGACAGTGTAATGCTCCTGGACATACTCAACAATCTCCGAAAAAGGAGAATCATCGACCTGGTGGCAGTAACCATAGATGAGGGTATCTGCGGCTACCGTGAAGAGGGAGTGGAGATTGCAGCACAAAACGCTGAACTAATCGGTGTTAAACACAGAATAGTCTCCTTTAAAGATTACATTGGCCACACACTTGATGAAATAATGGAAGATACAGGTGATCGGATTGCCTGCACCTACTGTGGTGTGTTCCGGCGCTGGATCTTTAACCAAGTGGCCAGGGAAGAGGGAGCCACCAGGATAGCCACTGGACACAATCTGGATGATGAAGCTCAGTCCATACTCATGAACTACATGGAGGGGAACATCCAGAACCTCACCCGTATCGGTGTCAAGTCAGAGTCCAGTTATGAAGGATTCACCGTTAAAATAAAACCTCTAAGGGAGATCCCTGAAAGGGAAACTGCCCTCTATGTCGTGGCTCGGGATTTACCAGTGCATCTGGCCGGGTGCCCCTATGCCGGGGATTCCTTCCGGGCAAAGATTAGGGACTTCCTTAAAGAAATCAGCCAGGATCACCCCACCATAATGTACTCAACACTACGCGGTTTTGATAAGATTAAACCAGTTTTAAAGAAAGAATTTTCCAGAAAAGCCACTACTGGTGTATGTGCAGAATGTGGGGAACCAGCAGCCGGTGAACTCTGCAAAGCATGTAGTTTCCGCAGTCAATGGAAAAAAGAATAAAGTAATTTGATTTAAAGTAAACTAATCGATTATAAATATCTGATTGAAATGAAATAATCGATTTATAAATAACTTTATTTGAAAATGAATTAATTGATTTATAAGTAACTGATTCAAATAGTACCCTATAAAATTAATAGGGATATCACTTAAATATTCTTTTTAGAATTAATAAAAATTAGATAGAAAAAAATAATTAATTAATTGGAGATTTAAAATCATGGAAGTAACGGTTATCATTGGAGAAGATAAGAATAATATGACAATTGAGGAAGGTAAAACAGTAAAAGACCTTCTCCAGATACTGGAAATACCCACAGAAACCGTTGTGGTCAAGAAAAATCAGACTATAATAATTGAAGAAGAATCTGTGGAAGATGGAGATATCATTGAAGTGATAAAGGTAATTTACGGTGGATAAATATTTAATCCAGGATGTGTATCTGTGGATGATTTCACTCTAATTGAACAATCAATTTCCAATTATTTTCCCGTAATAGGGTTCTTTAATGGTGAAGGTAGTAAAGAAGGGTCCTACTTCATAGTTGGGGCTTACAATCCCCACAGTTTCCAGGGATTAGTGCGTGAACTGGATGAACAGGGATTTGTTCCTTTCATAAATCCAGATGGTATTCATTACAGGATAAATATTGCTAGAAAACCTGAAAAAGGTAAATCAAAGATACACGTTAATGTAATTCTTCTTCTGGCCACAATAGGTACCACCCTCTTTGCCGGATACTATCTGGGAGAAGGGGATATGTGGAAAGCAGTGGCCTTTGCAATAGCTCTTCTAGCTATAATCGGGACCCACGAGCTTGCACACTTTTTTGCAGCCCGAAAATACGGTATGGATGCAACATTACCCTACTTCATACCTGCACCAACTATTATCGGTACTTTCGGTGCTTTGATCAACATAAAATCACCCATACCCACCCGGAAAGCCTTATTTGATCTGGGATACAGTGGACCCCTGGCTGGATTTATCGTGGCGATTCCAGTGCTATTGATTGGATTAAAATATTCCACAGTGGCTACCGCCCCGAACGTGTCCATAGCATTCATCCCACCACTTATCATGCAATTATTCAGCTACCTGGTGGCTCCCTCTGCTAGCAGTGGCCAGGTCATCCTGGTGCACCCGGTGGCATTTGCTGGATGGGTGGGAATACTGGTTACCATGCTCAACCTGATGCCAGTGGCATTTTTAGATGGAGGACACATATCCCGCTCCCTCTTTGGTGGCAGTATCCATAAATTCGTATCCATACTGGGAATAATGGTCACCATCATACTGGGATGGTACCTGATGGCTGCACTAATGGTGTTTATTTTCCTGATGGGCAGAGGTCATCCTGGTGCACTGGATAATGTTGCCCCCATTGACCGTAAACGAAAGATAATTGCAGTGGTTATACTGATCATTTTCGTTCTGTGCCTATGCCCGGCCCCAAACAATTTCATGTAATGCTCCCAGCAATTTCATGTTGATAATCACGGGGTAATCACGAATCAAGGGGATATATTCTACATTAGAATATTATTCTACATTAGAACTCCTCTATTAACCAAATTCCCAATAATTAAAGCTATTTTGTTAACTATAGTTTCCAATAGCCTCAATTCCTTAATTGTAGTTGTTAACCTTAATTTACTCATTAACCATACAAACTAAAAATGATGAAATTGTAAGTAAAAAAAGTGATGCTATGAAAGTCCATTATGAATGCGCATCCTGTTATCTCAGACAGACCAGGGAAGCCCTGGATCTGGCAACCGATGATGAGGATCTGAAGATGCAGGTAACAGAGAAGATCAACAAAATACTATGTCAGGATTATAAAAAAGGAGCCGATGCTAACCGATTAGGCACCAGGATACACCGCACCATTAAAAGGGAAACTGGAAATCCTGATCCCTACCATGATTTACGCGAAAAATCAGACCAGATCGCCCTCCAGTTTTTACCTCAAGTGGAGAAGATACTGGAGAAGGATAATTCGTTTAAAACCTATCTTAAAGCAGCCATAGCTGGAAACGTACTTGATTTCGGTGCATTAGGCCTTGATTCAGACATTGAGGGCCTGGTTATGTCTACAGTAGAAAAAGATCTCTCCATTGATCACTCCCAAGAACTGGAAGCAGAACTAAAAAAAGCAGAAAACGTACTTTACCTGGCCGATAACGTGGGTGAAATAGTATTTGATAAATTACTCATCAAAAAACTCCATGAATACGGTGTTGAAGTTACAGTGGCCCTGAAAGAAGGTACAATACTAAACGATGCCAGCATGAAGGAAGCACTGGAAGTGGGTCTGGATGAAGTAGCTCGGTTAATAACCACTGGAACTGATTCTATAGGAGTTGTATATCCTGATCTTTCCGATGATTTCAAACAGGAATTTGAAGATGCAGATCTGGTCATAGCCAAGGGATTGGGTAATTATGAAGGTTTAACTGAGATGGATCTTGGCGATACACCTGTTTTTTCCCTGTTAAATGCAAAATGCCAACCAGTAGCCAAGGATACTGGGGCTGATTTAGGGGGAAATGTGGTTTTAAAACTAAATTAAAGCTTTAAATTAAATTATCTTTTTTTATAATTTTCAAATCTCTTTGTTATAATTTTTAAATATCATTTTTTTATTTTAAAAAAGTTCAATACTGACTAAATACTGATTTTTAAGTAACAGATTCTAAGTAACATATATTAAATAATAAGTCTAAGGTTTAGGTATGGATAAATATTATATTGTGATAGCAGCCGTTATAATATTATTGTTGGTAACTGGGGTTGCTATTTCAAGTTTAACCACGAATAAAAGCGAATCAAATTCATCAGGTTCTCTTCAATGGAGTACTGATTTGAACCAGGCCTTAGCCGATGCAAAAGCTACCAATAAAACTGTTTTTGTGGACTTTTATGGAACCTCGTGTTCCTACTGTCGAGAGATGGATGAGGGAACCTACACTTCACCAAAGGTTATAGAAAAATTAAACCAGAATTACGTGCTGGTAAGGGTAAATGTGGATCAAAACCCCACTCTCAGTTCAAAGTACCAGGCTTACAGTCTCCCCACCATGGTAATAATGGACTCCAATGGTAATGAGATAAAGAGGATAATTGGCTATCAAAACCCGGATCAACTTTTAAGCAAGATTTAATATTTCACAGTACTTATCCAGGGGAATAAAATGGAAACCGGTTTTCTACTATCTTTTTTAGCAGGAGTAGCTTCAATTATATCACCCTGCGTTCTACCACTAATACCAATCGTGGTTGGCTTTTCCCTTCTCAAACGAAAGAATACAGAGATAGTTGCCTTTGGTCTGGGATTTTTCCTCCTTTTTGCCATAATAACTATACTAACCGCCATATTCACAGCCGCCATAAATTATTATCTTTTGTATTTCAGAATAGCCGCTGCATTAATCATGGTTATAATTGGGGTCCTGTTTATTGTCAATAAAAGGCTGTTTAATATTTCAACACCCTCTATTTCAAATACACCTGATTCTCAAAAGGGAATAGTTGGATCTTTTCTAATGGGATTTTTAACCTGCCTTGCATGGTCACCCTGTTTCGGTCCTTACGTGGTTGCAGTAGCAACCTACAGTGCATCAACCGGAAACATAGGTTACAGTATAATAAACATGGCCATTTTCGCAGGAGGATTTTCATTAACCCTACTCCTTATGGCATTTTTAATGTCAAAAATAGATTTCAAAGGTATATTAAAATATTCAGATTGGATAAGGATTATTTCTGGGGCTATAATTGCTCTTGCAGGTTTGTATATGTTGGTGGGGTTTTTATAGATATAAAATTAGAGTTCACGAAGATAAATGAATTTTAGATGAGTTTTATCTATATTAAATACAACTACTTACTTCCTAATGTTCAATATGACGAAGCAATGATATTTGATAATATTTGGGATGATAATTGTTTTTAAGGGTATGTTATACATATTATTGAAATCTTACTTGAAAATAAAGGATTCCATTTGGTAATTATTGAATTCAACAAGATAATAAAAGCAACATTAGAATTTTCATTAAAGATTTTTCCCTAGATGATGAGTATAATAAGCTTACCCTCTTATTAGGTAAGATAATTCAAACTACGATCAATTCTGTGACTATCTAGATATACCAAGTGAAAAGAAAATAAAGCCGATTAGATAAAAACATCAAAAAATCATTTCAAAGCCTGATCAAGTTCTATTCAGATCTAATCAAAATCTAACTTACAATATTGGCAAGACTTATTATAAGAATCAAACGAGTATTTTCGTTCATATTTAGTTAATTTACATAGCCATGTGTATGTTGTATTAGTTTTTTCCATAAATTTATCTACAATTTCTTTTTTTATCACTAAATATTGCCCTGTCGATGGTGATAAACTATAATGTTCTGAATTTTCTATCAATGAATCTTTCCAGTCGACCCATTTACCAATTATCCCTTTTTCGTTAAAAATTTCAAGTGCATTTTTGGAAAATTCAAATCTATAAGAAATAAACCCGTTATCATAATCGTTTTTATTTAAATCAATAATAAACGGCATCGGTAACCATATATTTCTATACATTCTCCAAAATTGCCACATTGAAACTGAATGTGGAAATATAAATCCAGAAGCAGGTATAACTTCATTTTCAAATTTTTTTATAGGAAACGATTCAACATAACCCATTAATCGAGGAGTAAGTGGATTATCATGAACATAGTTTAGATGACTATAGTTGTATTTTTTAAATATATCTTCAATATCTATATCATAATTTTTTTCCTTTATTTGAAATGAACCAAATAATTCAAGATCATAAATAGTTTCATTTCCACACAAACGCCCTCCTGCCTCTAAAATCATCCAATTATCATTTTTTCTAATTTTATCTATTAAACTTCTAAGTTGATCCTTTATATTGGTAATTTCATTTTTATTTGTGATTTTTGGCCAAAAAGTAGGTTTTTCTTGGGCTTTTAATTTCCAAATTTCTAAATCAATAGGACAAACTTTTATCGAAAATATTCTTGCATCTTCTTTAGATAAAGCTCCAATTCTTCTTCCAAATGCAATAGCCCTTAAAAATGAAGATTTATATATTTCACTAAGTTCATAACTACAGAATCTATAATTTCGAGAATATCTTGCAAATTTATTGATATTACATGAATAATTTGATGTATTTTTACCCATTTCTTTTAGGATATTACTCCATTCAAATGCCCATTGTTCCATAAAAGGAAAATAATTTGACTCTTCTATAATTTCACCATATTCCAAATAAGCTGGCGTTAAAAAATTGTTAAGATATTTTGTAAAAAATTTGTCTATTTCAAAATCATTTGGGGGTAAACCTGAGTTCAAGTCGTTACATTCTGGAAATTGATCATTACACCCTAATTCATTTAGCAATATCCATGACAAAATGGAGGGCTTATTAATTGCATTTAAAAGAGCTTTCTTTTCAATTTGGATTTGTTTAAATTGATCTGCTCTTAAAAACACTAATATGCCATTAATTAAAGTACTTTCTAATTTTTGGGCATTAATCCAATTTAATACAGAATCTTTAACCATGTCCTCCCATTTTGGATTAACCATAAGATTAGCAAGACCATTACAGGCTCTTTCACGAACCATCGAAGATGGCCATATTAATCTAGATAATAAAAAAGAAATTTTTTCATTATTATTACTCATACTAATCCACCCATTTGGGTATAGGTAACTTAATTGGAGATAAAAGTTCTAATGTAGAATCAACTACTTGATCCGTGATTTCATAGGCTAAATTATTTTGTTCCATTAATAAAAGATATTTAATAATTCTAATTAATTGAGATACTATTTCAAGTTTATAAGGATGATAACAACTAACTTTTGGATAAATCTCCTGGATAAATTCAAACCATTTATCTGGATAATCATTTTTAATTATATTACATCTTCGTTTTGATTTTTCGGTATATCCCCAATAACTCCAACCATGACTCTCTATTTGGGCCTTAACAAGCCAAGGATAAGCTTCATTTTTACCATATAAATTATAAACTAGATCAAAAATTCTATCATATGCTCGTAAATTAATATATTTACCTTCTATTTTTTCTATAGCTTCTAAAACCTCTTCACCCTTTCCTTCACTTTCCCAATAATCAATCCATTTTTCTATTCTTTCGTCCAAAAAAATAGAATCTGAGTTAATGTATTCCTTAAGTTTTTCAGGTGGATACTTTGAAGGTATGCTTAACAATTCTTCCTCTTTCTTAGACTTGACCAAATCTGAATCTTTAGACAAATTTTCTGTTATTTTGTTGCTTAATTTATCTTTAAATGGATTTATTAGGACTTCAGCGTTAACATCGCCTTTTTGAGCTCTGTCAAATAAAATATTTAAGCTTTCAGAGTCCATTGCAGTTTCTGCAAGGGTTTTATTAAATTCATCTGATAAGTCTGCTACTTTCAAAAAAGAGTGGAATACGTGTAGGGCATTATCATAGTCTTCTTTAGAACATAAATATTGATAATAAATAGGTATAAGACATGGATCTATGTTAGATAATAAAACACCAAGATAACTAGGCAAATGTTTTGTACCATCACCATCAGTAAATTCCATAATATGAACTATTGCGGGAATAAGCTTTTTCAGCTGTAATAATCCGTTATTCCACCCATATTCAGAGCACAAATCTATTATTTGCATCGTATTATTTAAAAGAGGATCTTTTCTATCCCCATAAGAAATTAAATTAGATGCAGCCTCCATTAAATAACATTGAGATTTTTTGTCAAGCCCATATAATGCTGCAATAGATGCTAATGTGCCAAAATGAGAAGCTCTATCAGAGAAAAGTTCATTGAATGATGCTGATAAATTATCAACACAATAATCTAACAGCCATTCTATTGTTTTTTCATTAATGATTTTTTTTCTATAATTCCAGTAGGTGTCAATCCATTTCCACAAAAGACAAAAATCTGAATTCAAAACAGTTACAAGATCTTCTTTATTAATTTTAGTTGAACCGAATTTTTGAAGAATTAATAAAATATCTAATCCAATATAATTCATAGCTCCTGTAGCTCCCTTATAAAATTGATGTGTTTCAGAATCTTCAGATGGATCAGGTGCTTCCATATCTTCTAATTGCTCATATATCCAACTATAAGACAGTGATTCCTTTGAAATAATAAACTTAGAAACATTAGATGCAATTAAATCCAATTTATAAAGGAACTTTTTAAGCCAGCCGAATTCATATATCCCATTAATCCATTCTTTATTTAATTCGTCTTTTTTCCATAAATGATTTGCAAGAAAACAGAAAAATGTTCTATAAAACAAATTTTCTATTCTTTTTTCATTTCCTAATAATTGATAATACTCAAAATAAAAAATACTACTATCACTATTATCTGGAAAGATTATAGTATCAATTTTGAAATCTTCAATTTCATTAATTGCTGCATATATTGCTGCAAAAGGATCTGAGGAGTTATTTTTAATTTCATCTAAAACAAATCCTTCTTCGATTGAAAGTAGAACACTATTTCTTAATACTGCAGACATCTCTAATGAATTAATGTCCATTTCTAAAAGTTTACGTAAATTCTTAACTGAATGAGACATTCCCGGTAAATTATGATAAATTCGAAGAAATTGAGAATAGATATTTAAAAGAATATAAACAATATCATAATCCTCTTCTTCCCTATACAACCTATTTTTCTTAAAATGAAGTAAATATTCAAAAACCCCTTCAGGACGTACATTGGGACATAAAGCAAGTATCTTTAGTAGATTTGTAATGTCTTCGATAAAATAGTCCGTATAATCAATATGATTTTTGAATTTATTATTAGCTAGATCTATAAATTCCCAAGGAATTTTTTCATTATTTATTACATTATTTTCAGCAATTAAGGCTAACCCATCAATAGTTAAATAGTCAATATTTTCTATTAATCTCTTTTTGATATGAATATCATCATTAATTATTAATTGAGGGTACAATAACTTATCAATTACTTCATGTCTATCTGTATATGCATTTAAGAAATATTCAGATAATATTCTAAGCTCTATAAATCTTTTAAAATCTCCTTTTTGAAGTGTAAAATAAGTACTTTCAATAAATAGTTTAACAACTTCAGGTTTCGGAAACGCATTAGCAATATTTTCTATTGCCCACTGGCGATTTGGACCTTCAATTAATGGTTCGTTTGTTCCTAAATCTGCCATTAACAACCATTCATATGCTCGTTTCCAATAGTCCGGGGCAGTGTTTTCTATCCAATCTAATGCGTATTCTTTCATCTTTTGAGTATATGATTGATAGTATTCCTGTTTTTCAATGAAAATTAGCATACTGGGGTGATCAAGCTCAAACCCTAGTGTTTTTTCCTCAAGCAAGTGTTTAACTCGTTTTAAAGATGTTACTATTTCATGAGTGTTCCTGCCTCTAAGCTCAAAACACTCCACAATACCATCTAATGGCCAACTAAATGGACAAGATGCTAATAAATATAAAATTTCCCGATCTTTTTCAACCAAAACATGCCATAATCTATGATAATAATCTTCAATTTCGCGATGATTAATTCCAGGTAATTCTTGAACATTTTCTTTTGTTACAGGAATATCTTGCTCTTTAATAGTTTTTAACGTGTATTTAAGGTGTAATGGATGTCCTTTACTTTTTTCAAGAAATGCGTCTGTTAAATTATTTAATAAATGCTCAAAATTAGGTTGATCTCCGTCTAGTTGAATATCTATTTTATGTTTGAAAAGATATTCTCTAATAGGTTCCTTTTCTAATAATGGTATTTCTTTCCATGAGTCTCTAGGGGAACTTTTGATTAGTTTAGAAGGTAAAATATCACTATCTATTCTTTGCATCCCAAATATTACTATAATCCCATTGGGAGTTGGTATTAAATGTTCGATCAATGTTTTTAATTCTTCCAAATCCCGATCGGACTCTATAGAATGATCAAGACCGTCTATAATAATAATTAATGGATATTTTTGCTCAAAATAATAATCCCCACAAGTGTTAATCCATTCTGAGAAATCCATAAAAGTGGGATTTTTACTTTCTAACTGATTTAAAGCTTCAGGATAATTTTTTTGCATATCACTCATTAATGACTCAGCAATTGTCTGGAATTTAAGCCTATCAATTGTTCTATCTGATAAAGAAAGTAAATAATGATGTCTAATCACTGGAATGTTATTTTCTACTAAATCATTGAAAAGAAAACTAAGATACGTGCTCTTACCAACACCTGGAGAACCTGTAACAACCAAAGAGCCATTTTTAAGTTTAAGTATTTCTTTTTTTAAGTTGTTATGAAAATCTTTTGAAGGTAATACATAATCTTCTGGGACTTTGAATTGTTGTGGAATTGATCTAAATTGGTTCCAAAGAGCTGTTTTTTTAATTATTTCTGGTGTAATGAATCCATTTGGACTTGGATTATTCTTTTCGGTTACCCATTCTCTCAAATTTTTTATAATGTTACTCCAGCCCTTTTCGGTTCCGCCTAATCTTTCATAGCGTTTGAAAACAGATTCATCAAGTTTTTTAATATCTAAACAATCATGATAAAAATAAAAATTATTAAAAAAATTTTTGACTTTTGATTCTTCTCCTAATTGCTCAATTAACGATTCACGCGTAGTTTTATCTTCAATTTTATCAAAATTCACCACATTATACGAAATAGATTTTTTAAATTCAGTATCTAGTTCTAGGTTCGTGACTAAACAAGCTTTATGAATTTTATATTTTTCTTGTAGGCCTTCAAGGCTAAATGCCCATTTTTGTAACAGTGATGTTAATAAATTCCCTTTTTTACCTTTTTTTCTCTTTGTTAAATATTCCCATGATAATTTATCCTTTTCAAGGTTGGTTTTAAATTTAACTTGTATTACAGAGCACGTTCCATCTTTTCGTAATGCTTTTACATCATCTAAAGAACCGGCATCATTGGCTTCCACTTCAATATAATCATATTTATCTGGCTTTTCAAGCATTGTTATCAATAAATCTAATGCAATTAAATCTTGATAATGATCCCCTAGACGTCTGCCTCCCCCTCTTTTATAGTTTACTGTCATGGTAATCTGTTTGATATTGTTTTATTCTAAATAAATAGTTTATTATAAAAAAAATTATGGGTAATATTAACATTGAATAAAATTGATTTAATCCTTTAACTAAATGAATTATATAAATTCGGCTTTTATAAATTTAAAGCTTTTAAAGGACTGTTAACTAAACTTTTTATAAATATTCAACAGATAAAATGTCATTATGATGTATTTTGAGTCCTTTACCATTAAAACATGTATTACAATGAATATTAATTTTAAGATTATGACATATTTTATATAAATAGAATAAAACAGCCCCTAAATAGTCTAATTCGAATTTCGAATGCTTGAATTTTACTATGCATGGTTGTGTATTTTTTATATATCTATCTAATAAATTAAAATTGTAAATGTTATCGAATGGATAACAGATGTCTTCTATTATTTCTGGAATTTTCAAATAGTCATGATTTCCCATTTCTTTAGATTTAAATGCTGAATCTTTAATTAACATTGCATAAGGGCCCCAATGAATAGAATTCTTTATTTTATTTCTATAATGAAAGCCAAAAATATTTTCATCCTCTTTTTTAAGATTTCCATTTTCTAAATCATTTCTATAAATATTCCACTCTTTGAATGTTAACTCATCTTTTAATAAATGAAAAAGAAAATTCCAAATATAATCGAGATTTTTGTTTAAAGGTAAAATACCCTCATTAAAAGTATTGAATTTGGAAGTACGAGTAAGATGGAACCAACATGTGTATTCAAAATTAATTACTGGTTTAAATTTAGATATTATAATATCCAAAAGTAAAGAATCACCTGTATCGTGGTAATCATATTTATCATAATAATTTTCCATATCAAAGTTGTTTAAATAATCATTCAACTCTTTAATTGGAATTCCAATAGCTTTCAGTGACACATAAGTTGAATAATAGACTCACAATCCAAAATGTTCATATATTCAAGTTTATATTAAATCTAATTAAATTTATTTATAAATTAGTCTAAATGGTACGAGATTATATGAAATAAATGTTTTACTGATGAAATTTCCGGTACTAATCTGATGAAAAAATGAATGGATAAGTCGATAAAATGGTACGAAAAAATGAAATCAAAGTAGGTTTCCTCGGATTTGGAGAAGTCGCATCAACCTTATCTGAAGGATTGCTGGCACGGGGAGTGGAAGTTTCAACTTGCCTTGAGGGCAGAAGCCAGAGATCAGTGGAACTTGCAAAATCAACGGGTGTTAACCTATTGGGTAGTTTAACCGAGCTAGTTGAATCGTCTGATATTCTCTTAGCTGCTGTGGTTCCTGCCGAAGCTGTCAGTGTGGCTAAAAAGGTAGGTGAGGGTTTTGATGGGGTTTATGTGGATTTGAATAATGTCTCTCCGGGTACAGTTAAAGAAGCTTTCAGCCATATTCCTAATGGAAAAACCGTGGATGGGGCTATAATGGGTGGTATAAAAAATGGTTTAGGGACTCCTATCATTGCCTCTGGTGAGTTTGCTGAAAACTTTGCTGAGATGAACCAGTACGGTATGAATATTGAAGTAATTGGTCCTGAGCCTGGTCAGGCATCGGGGTTGAAGATGTTGCGCAGTGCCTACACCAAGGGTGTTTCCGCACTTCTTTTTGAGGCATTCTATGCTGCGTACCAGATGGGAGTTGATGAAACCCTATCACGCTATTTAACACTGAGTGAAGGATCACATTTTCCTGCATCTGCAAACTCACGACTCACCAGCAGTGCCTATCACTCCCAAAGACGTGCCCAGGAAATGGATGAAGTGGTGAAATTCCTAACCGAATACGAGGATCCACTGATTACCCGTGCAACATGTGAGTTTTTCCACTCGCTTCCTGATAAAACCGGGACAATATCAAAAAAACCTGCAGATTACCGGGACGTGTTCCGGAAAGTTGATAAAAAAAGGGTTTAAGGGGAGAAAATCCTTAGTAGTTCACAGTAATCTCCTATTCACAGTAATAAATAAATAGGATTTTAAGTATAATATTATACACACAAAAAAGCATGGATCTTAGTGAAATTTTACAGATACCATCATTGATTGTTTCTTAAATCTTTAAAAAATGGATTTGATGCTCATGAGTAATGAAGAACATGCTAAAGAATGCCAGGAACAGTTGAAAAAGCTTACTGGGAAAAATGTAGTGGATTGTTCTTTCCGCGCCTATGATAACAACTGCTGGAGACTTTACATAGTCACAGACACCGGTAAAATGGTGATGACCTTCTGTCCAGACTGGTCCTGTCCAGTGGTAGAGCACCACCAGGCCCACCATGAAGAGGAAAATCCGGAGTGATTAACCCACGCCCCATTATACCAATTAAATTCTACTTATTTTTATCTTACAGCTAGTTTGACGCATATTTTCATCTATAATTAGCCTGAATCTCTTTTTTATCCACAATTATTGATTTTCCTTTTTATCCCACAATTAACCGGATTCTCCAGCCTCTTTCCTTCTTCACCAGTTCTCCTTCTAGTGGAATAATCTGGGAATCAACCAGTAAGCGCAGGTAGGTGGCCATCTTCCCGGGTAGTTTCAGTGGACTTTTAACCTTACCTTCTTTGGTTTTCAACTCACAGGCTAGAACACCCCGTTTATCCACATAGAGGTATGCTTTTAATCCTTCCTCCAGCTTGGGAAGTTCAAAACTCCGCAGGTGAAGACCGGCATCAAATGAGTATAATGGTTTATCCTTTGTCCGGGCACCGTTAAGGAACTTTTCATGGGCCTCGGAACTGGTTAAATCCGTTTCAACCATGCTAGCTACAAACCAGTCCCTTTCAATAACCCGTTCCACAGTCTGATCTGGGGGGATGATCCCTTGTTTCTCATAATCCTGAATCAGCTCGTAGATTTCTCTACGTGTCACATCTTCCTCCACACAGCTTAATGCCAGTCTGCTTAACACTGGACCGTAACCTGCCTGGCGCAGGGATGCCCACACCTGATTCTCGGCCTGGTACCATCTTCCCTGAATGATATGCTCCACTGCCTCGGCATTTAAATGTGCAGTGTTTAAAAGATGATGGCGGGAGGTGGTGTTCAAACGTTTTAAGAGTACATCCATATTCCTGGTTTCAGGAACAGTACCTTTATCAATTTCCTCCTCCAGTATGCGTACCGTGGATTTGGGGAGCAGTCTTTTCACACTTCCCGGTATACGGAGATTGTTTTCCAGGATTTCGCTGCGTATCTGCCTGCCTGAAATCTTCTCCCCATTTACCTTACCCTCAGGTATGAAATGAAACTCCATTTTACGCTTAAAACGCTGATACAAAAACTCGTTTACCGCATACCACCGGATAACATTCCTGTTAGGTAGATTACGGGGAATACCACTGAATATTCCTCTTCTAATGAATCTGGCAGCGTACTTTTTTATCTGGGCGGGGTTAACTTCTGCAGCGTCCACATAGTCAGTGACCCCATCCTGGATCATCCGGGCTATCCTTATGGGGACGGTATAGGACATGGTCAGCCGGTGGTGCAAACCTTCAATTGGCACTATCCGGTCAGCCCCTGCCTCCAGAGCCATCTTACTCCTTCCCTCAAAACTGACAAAGAACGGGGCGTGATTGGCACTGTAACCTTTATTAAGGTAGATTACCACCTCATCGCCTTTTTCATCAGCTATTTCCCTGGCCTTCCCAATAAGGGAAGCATGTCCCTTGTGAACTGGATCAAAATCAGCGCTTATTCCTATCAGAAAATTCACATCCTAAAGTTTTAAGTATTTTAACAGTTTTATCAGATTTAAATAAAGTTGAATTGGTTTTTTGAAAACAATAATCAGAATATCTTTGTTAGAATTAAATTATGTATTATGTTATATTTTTTTATGGTAAAAAATAGTATGTCTATTCCAATTGGCACTGTCAAAAACTTGGGTTTTGGATGTTAATATGGTTTTTAGGAGTCGAATTTTATTTTAATGTAAGTGCTTGATTAAAAAGCGTTTATAATTATTATTCCGGATACAAATCCCTTAAAACATTCCTAAATGGTTTTGGTTTATAAGGAAGTATATTTTCCTCATTAATCACAGCATCAACTTCCTTTAATGTTAGCCAACCATCTGTCCCTGCAGCCTCATTAAAATGTTCCAATGTGTTCTTGCTTTTACCTGTTTCAACATCAACATAAATGTACTTAAAGGTCTTCTCTGTACCATTATTTTCAAATTCAGTGACAACCGGCACTTTCCAGATTTCTTTACCCTCAATTGTTACTTTCTGAGCGTTACGCAATGGATAACCCAATGATTGGATTTGAGCAATATAACCTGCTTTCAATCCATCCAATGACCCCCATCCATCATCATTGACTTTGCTCATTAAAGTTTTTGCATCAATGGTAACAACCAAATAAGGTCCTATACCTCCAGCACGAAATTTTACTATCCAGTATTTCCCATCAGAAGTTAAATAAACATCTTTCACAGTAACTTGATCAAAGTTTAATCCCATATTTAATCTTGCTATGGATACCGCCGTTGCTTCAGGGGTTGAATTATCAAAAGAAGTAGTACTGAAAGAAGAACTATTAAAATGTTTTTGTCCCTCAATCTCAGAGATAATGTTCATACTAAATGAGATGATCATATAAGCAAAAAATAAACAGATAACAAAGCTTATTAAACCACCAGCAACCAGTAATTTTTTCTTGTCCATGATAATACCTTATTAGTTCAGTAATCAGTAATTCATATGTTGATATTTTTTAAATTATCTAAAGATCATCCAAAAAATCACCATTTGCATTTTTAATCAATGAATTACCCAAATTTTTCCCAATATAATCTTTTAATTCTCTGATTGAACTCGTTTCGGTGTTAGAATATTTCACATGTGATATGCAGGACTGGATAATAATACCCTATATGAAAACAATCTTAATATAATACTTTATTCTGGAGTACTATTATGTAAATTTATAAATTTTATCTCTTTGAATAAATACATTATATTTTTTCCCTTATTAGGGCCCCAATGAGTCCACCTACAGCATCTAAAATTGCTGACATAGCCGCCTCGAGTAGCGCATACACCAAAATGTAATATACTACAGCAGGAAATGGTGGTAGATTAAAATCAATTGTAATAAAGATTAAAATTCCCAGTATAAATCCACCTATCAATCCTGTGATAATTCCATTTTTAGCTCCATTTTTATATCCGTTATTTACAAGATATCCCACAATTACCCCTGGAATAAAAATACCTATAAAAACACCATACTCAAACATCATTTTAAAAACCATTCCAAGTACCACGACCAGAACTGCACCAAATATACTAAATCTCCAATTAATCATTCCTTTTTCATCTCCATGATCTAAATAAAAAAATATCAAAAATTCTGTGTTAACCTATTTTATCCCTTATTAAAAACCCAATAATTCCAGCTACTGCACCTAAAATTGCAAAAAAAACCGCAGCTGTAAATGCAAATAATAAAATGAACCATAATCCATGATTAAAAAGAGGCAACAGAACACTATCAAATGTAATTTGCAAAATTCCCAGTATAAATCCACCTATCAATCCTGCAATAATTCCATTTTTAGCTCCATCTTTATATCCATTGTTTACAAGATATCCCACAATTATCCCTGGAATAAACCAAGTAGAATACCCAATAAAAGTACCATATTCAACCAATATAAAAACCATTTCAAGTACCACAATCAAAGCTGCCCCTATAAAAATATATTTCCAATCTATCATTACTTTTTCATCTCCATGATCTAAATAAAAAAATATCAAAAATTGGGTGTCAAACTATTTTATCCCTTATTAAAACCCAATAATTCCACCTACAGCAGCCAAAATTGGCGGTAGAAAGTTTAAATGGGATGTTTCAGACTTTTTCGATGTATCCTCCGTTAATGGATGGAACGGTCATATGTTGGGTTTCATTTTTCCCAATTAAAACAGGATATGCATATTCTCCATAAACTTCTAGATGGTCGCCTTCGTTATATGGTATTTTACTTGAATATGTAACTACGATATATGGATTGGGATAGAGATCAGGGACTTTAAGATGCTGAATGTAGTACCAACAAAATTTTCTTGTTTCTGCAGCAGTTCACCTTCCACCTTTACTTTAGTTCCAATTAAAGATTGCTGATTTTTATGGACTTCATAGAGTAGATCTCCGTTCAGATAGGCACAAGATTCTTTATATGCTGAAACATTGTCCTCAGAAACTGTGGGTATAAAGACGTCACTCTTTTGGACGGGAAATCCAATCGTTGTTACGTAAAAGAAAACAAACCCCGCCCCCACGACCACAATAATTAGTAGGATTATTATTAATATTTTCGATAGTTTCTCCAATTTTATCCCCCTTTTATTTTACCTTTAAAGATAAAATTTCTTCTTTAGCCTTTTTAGCTTTTTCAAAATCAGGATCTATCTTTAGAACTTTATCAAAAGTATCCAATGCCTTTTGAACTTCATTAAGGTCTTTTAAAATGATTCCCTTGTTATGTAATATTCCAATATCCTCAGGATCTAATTCTAGAGCAGTGTTAATAAATTCAAGCGCTTTTTGAGATTCTCCAAGAATATTTAATGTGACAGCTTTACTCGTAAATGCAGCATCAAATTGTGGATCTAATTCAATTGCTTCGTTAAAGTAGGTTAATGCCTCGTCATATTTCTCAATTTCTGCTAAACATATACCTTTAAAGTACAATGCTTCAACATTCTTTGCATCCGGTTCGATAACTTTTTCAAAGCATTTTAGTGCTTCTTTAAATCTTTCAAGTTTTACCAAGGCTAAGCCCTTGAAGTACCATGTTTTAGTATTCTCTTCATCTATTTCTAAAGCCTGATTAAAACAATCCAATGCTTCCTTACAACTATTTATTCGCAACAGAAAAACAGCTTTATTTATCCATGATTTTGGATTATCTGGATTCAATTTTATTATTTCATCATAACATTCATTTGCCTCTTCATATCTTCCAAAATCTTCTAAAATTAAACATCTATTATTCAATGCAATGATATTTTTAGGTTTCAACTCCAAAGCCATATTAACTGCTTTTAAAGCTTCTTCATGCATTCCGAGTTCCCTTAAAATGATACTTTCACTAGTCCATACATCAACATACTTAGGGTCTAGTTTCAAAGCCACTTTAGTGGCCTTTAAAGCTTCTTCAAGTTTTCCAAGTTTCCTTAAAACAACTCCCTTACCATACCAAGCATCAGTATAATTCTGATCTGTTTTTAAGATGTTTTCATAACATTCTAATGCTTCTTGGTGTTTGCCTATTTTAGATAATTTATAAGCTTTTTTAATTTCTGAGTTCTTCTTAAATAAATCAAGTAATCCCATTTAAACACCCATGAGTACAAAATCAATTTACATAAATAAAATTCCTGTTCGCGCTTTTTTCCTTTTTTCATTCTAGAACTTTGTAACTATGACTCATCCTGAATATTAAAGCTCCTATTAAGCCACCTGTTAATCCAAATATGGTTAATACAGCAAAACCACCTATAAAAGTATAAATGTCCTTTGTAAATCCAATTGAAAAGATCATTCCCATTAGTAAACCAATTATACATCCATTTAAATAACTTTTACCGGAAATATAACCCGCCATAGCTCCACTAACAAGTATCGCAATTATGAATATGGTAAAATACCCCGCTCCGGATAAATCACCAATATACATGAATGACAGTATAAACAGTAAGTAATATACAACCATAAAAGCTGCAAATCCAATCACGATAGCTTTAGGTTTAAATGTTTTCGGAAAGAGTCTGACCAATCCACCCATTGTTAAGATAAGTCCTAAAGGAACCAGTAAAAGATTAAGAATTAGTCCCAATCCATCTATTATAATAAAAATAACACCGATAATAGTTACTAAAGCATAAATGGGCCTCCTATTTTCTTTATTTTCATTTAAAGTTGTTTTTAACTCTTCGGTTAAAGGACTACCGCATTCCTGACAGAATTTAGCTGAATTATCATTTTCTTCCCCACAATCTGGGCATAATTTAACCAAACCTTTCACCTCATTAAAATACCATGTTTTGGTGTTTTTATCGGGATTCTAACTATTAATCTAAGGGGGATTAATGTTTCCCTCCAACAAACCCTACTTTACCAATTCTTATGAGGTTATGTGTTTCAAATGTATTAAATAGTTGATGATTTTAAATACTATTTTATGTCAGAACAAGACATTTCTTATGAGGATTTAATTATTGTAAAATTAACCTCAAACCATGATCTTACAGGATTTAGATGTAGTGATGATGATCTTGACGAGTTTATCCATTTTGATGCACTACCTCAACGGGATGATAGATTAAATCAAACCTATATTTGCAAGTATCAAGAAGAAATAATAGCTTTCTTCACAGTTTCTGCAGATTCGGTAAAAATTAACAGAAAAGATAAGAAAAGAATAGGGGTTAATTATCCAGCTTTCCCTGCTATTAAGATTGGTCGATTGGCTGTCCATGAAGATTATAAAAGCAGAAATGTGGGCAGTACCTTAATAATGTATGTGATAGGTTTAGCATTGAAATTAAGTGAAGAAGTAGGTGTACGTTTTATTTCAGTAGATGCCTACCGAGGGGTAGAAAAGTTTTATGAAAAAAATTATTTTGTAGAATTAGCAGAATGTGAAGACGAACATCTGGCTATGTATACAGATCTTGAAAATTGGTTGCCTAGCGTTCGCTATTAGCTTTAATAGTTCTGTAAACTTTAAGGGATTCTTTCAAGAATTTCTTCTTTTCGGATGTTGCTGGTTTGTCCAGATTTTGAACGAAACGATCTGCATCCTTCCCGGTTAAAGTTGGTGTTGCTGCAATTGCTTTAGCCATATTCTTCACTACCATTACCTATGGATTACCTAATATAAAAATCATATGATTTATAATCATTCTTATAAATACAATTCTAGATCTTGTTTTAAATCAAATAAATTGGTTCATTGATCTAACAATTCATTTGTAAAGTCTCTTTCAATGATTCTTTGGATTCTTCTCTTAATTTAATGCTATCTTCACTTTTTAAAACTTCATCCAGGGCAAAATTAAACATTTCAAAGATAATCCTGTTTAATCTGCGTCCTTTTTCGGTTAAATAGTACTCAGTATGACTTGCAGATGAGTTTAACACTACTTTCTCAACTATACCGTTTTCTTCTAATTCTTTAAGTCTCTCCGACAGGACTTTACTGCTTAATCCTGGATTAAGTTCCAGGAAACCCTTAAAATTTTTACAATCACAGAATAATCCTTTAATTATTGGAATAGTCCATTTTTTCCGGAGGTAGCTAAAAGTATCATCAACGGTTTGGTAAAGTTCTTTTAAATAATCGTTACCCATTCTAATTCCCCACTTACCAATTGGTAATTACCCAATGGTTAGAAAAACTACTTTAAGTCAGTTTAACACAATTCACATTGTGATTTGTTTATTTATGATCTGTTTATTTTCATTAATAAAATAATTTTCAATAAATAAATCCTGAGAAATGTAGAGGCCCTGAGAAATGTAGAGGTGGTAAAAATGCCAGTACTTCATGTGAACATATGGAAAGGTTTTGAACAGGAAAAAATCGAGTACTTAATTGAGAATTTGACCAAAGTCTTCTCGGATGTGGGGATTTCACCTGAAGCGGTGGAGGTTATAATACACGAAATTCCACAATCCCACTGGGGATTAGGTGGAGTAACCTGTACTGAAAAATTCAAGGATATGGATCCTGATTCATGGAAGAAAATGCCCAAATAATACTTTCAATTCCCAAATAAGACTTTCAACACAATAAAAGTTTCACTTTATTTTTCTTATAATCAAAACCTTAATTTCAAAAACCACCAGTTTAGTACCCATTGGAAAAATTGTTCAAAATTTTCTCAAAGTTAAATATCACGTTTACATTAATTTTTGGATGTTTATGAGTTTTAATAATTTAATTAGAGATTTATCAAGTAATTATAGATTTTAAAAATGTTTTTAACTAAAAAGGAGTAATTTTCATGTTATACCGAGATTTTGGAAAAACCAAAGAAAAAGTTTCAGTACTGGGATTTGGCTGCATGCGGCTCCCCTTAAATGGGGATAATCCCAGGGATATTGACGAGGAAACAGCCATAACTATGCTGCGCAGTGCCATTGATCAGGGTGTGAACTTCATTGACACTGCCTACCCTTACCATGGCATTGACATGAACCAGGGAGGTGCCAGTGAGCCCTTCCTAGCAAAGGCACTGCATGACGGCTACAGGGAGAAGGTGAAAATAGCCACCAAACTCCCCAGCTGGGCAGTAGAGACGAGAGGTGACATGGATAGATTCTTAGATGAGCAGCTGAGGCGTCTGGAGACAGATTGCATTGATTTTTACATGGTGCATGGTATTAATAAAAGCTACTGGGAAAACCTGAAAGAACTGGGATTTGAAGAGTTTCTGGACGAAGCAATTGCTGATGGGAGAATAAAACACGCCGGGTTCTCATTCCATGACAGAATAGAACTCTTTAAGGAGGTAGTGGATCACTATGACTGGTCTTTCTGTATGATCCAGCTAAATTATCTGGATGATGATTATCAGGCCGGAGAAGAAGGCCTGGAATATGCATCTGCCCGGGGTTTAGGTGTGGCAGTAATGGAACCTTTAAGGGGTGGGCACCTGGCTAACAATATCCCGGCAGAAGTTCAGAAATTATTTGATGAGGCAGAAACCAAGAGGACCTCTGCCCAGTGGGCTTTAAGATGGGTGTGGAACCATCCCGAGGTGGCGGTGGTCATAAGTGGTATGAGTACCATGGAACAGCTTGAAGAGAATTTAAAAATAGCCCAGGAAGCCCATCCTAATATGCTGACTGACCAGGAATTAGATATTACCGGGCAAGCCAAGTCTATTTTCGAAAATAAGGTTAAAATAAGCTGTACTGATTGTGGCTACTGTTTACCCTGCCCTTCCGGTGTAAATATCCCGGAAAACTTTGCCAAATACAATGACTACTTCCTGTTTGGTAGTCCTGAGATGATGGACTTTTACAAATATAATTACCATGTTTTCATGCCTGAACAGGAACACGCTGTAAGGTGTAATGAGTGTGGTATCTGTGAAGAGCACTGTCCCCAGGGTATCAGGATAACTCAGGAATTGAAGAAGGTTAAAGAGTTTTTTGAGTAAAGAGGGATTACTTCTAATCTTGGATTACTTCTTCTAAACTTGGATAACTTCTAAAATTTAGGTAATTCCAAACCTAATTCCCTCTTTTTTAATAAAAACTCTTAAATTGTTTATTGGAGATTTTTTAAAGGTAACTTATCTCCTTTTGAAAGGTATTTCAATCTCATTTTGAAAAGTTAAGTTCAATCTTTTTTTGGTTTTCTCAAAACAAACCATAAGAATATCAGTAAAAATGAAATCAATCCCACAAAAATGATATTGAAGAAATTCTTCTGGTATGAGTTTTTATTGGAGTTAGTAACTGGGGTTGACGAACCCGTTGCACCAGTTCCTGTAGTTGGTGAGTAAACTCTTTCCGTTGAAGAGCTTTTTCCTGATGATCCTCCTCCCTTACCTCCTCCACCTCCTCCCTTTGCATAAACAGTATCACATAATCCAATAAATGCAACTGAAATCAGGACAATTGTTATTATTGCAACTATTTTCTTCATTTTAACTCCTTAATCTATTTATAAATAAATTCATGAGACATGGAATAAATTCACCAGATAATTGAAAACCTCACCCGATAAGGCCACCAATCCCTCATTTTTTTATTTCCTAATTCTCACATTAATATGATGGATAGTAATATAAAAACTTAATTAAAACCACTTTTCTGGTTTAAATAAAATTCATATCAATAGGTTAACATTATAAAAAAAGCAGGCACACAGTAATCGTTTTACTCGTTATAAAACCAAATACATCTTCTTTAACAAAAACGTTTATCTGAATTATAAAGCTCAATTAATTTGTTTATTATAGTTCATATTCAATTTTACGTGTAAAAATTAATAACTTTTTCAGTATCATAATATTTTCTGAATTGAATTTCCAGTTTTATTAAATAGGGGGTGTTACCATTACTATAATAATTATGTTGTCGGGGTAATTATGAAAAAAGCAAGGTTAATTTTAGGATTTACAAGTGTTTTAATTGTGGTGGTAATGATTTCAGGATGTACCAGCATAGAAACTGGGAATCGTACAAATCAAACAGATGATTTGCAAGGAAATCCGCCTACGGTCACACATCATTCTGATGGTTCGGTCTGGATATTTGGTAATATTGACAACTCCGGAAATTCAACGTATACTAATGTTGATATTCTCGTAAAAGGTTATAATTCAAACAAGAACCTAGTATATCATGAAAAAACAATAATAGAACATATTAATCCTGGCGGTACAGGTGGGTTCACAATTATGATACCTAAAGAAGTTAACATTGAATATGCGGAAATGAAAGTCGTTAATGCTACAAGAACATAACTTTTTTTGCTCACATAGGGATTACATAAAATATAAAACTCATATGATTGTGAAATTTAATTAAAATCAAAAATAGATGATTATAATGTCAAATCTGAATTCTTATAGGGTCAAAAAGGACCATATACGGGAAAATCTCAATAAATACACCATAAAAGCATACAAATCACTCTCTGAGATTGAAAATCCTCGTATTTTAGATGTTGGGTGTGGAACAGGAGTTCCCACAGTAGAACTGGCCAGAATATCTGGAGGGAATATCACTGCCCTGGATTATAATGAAAACTCATTGAATATGCTAAAAGCCAAGATAAAAGCTGGGGAATTGGATAAAAAGGTGACAGTAATTAATGATTCAATTTTCACCATGGATTTCCCTGAGGAAAGCTTTGATATTATCTGGGCAGAAGGTTCAGTATTTGTAATGGGCTTTGAAAATAGTATAAAAAACTGGCGCCGCTTCCTAAAAAGTGATGGATTTTTAGTAATTCATGATGATAGTAAAGATAAGGATAACAAGCTTGAACTGGTTAAAAAGCATGGGTACCGGCTCATTGATGAATTTGAATTATCACATCAGGTGTGGTGGGATGAATATTATAAACCATTAAAACAGCTGATTAAAACTTTTAAAGATACGCAACCTGATGATCAAAATCTTATAAATGAACTGAACAAGGACCAAATAGAAATTGATCAAAGTTTTTCTTCGGTGATGGCCAGTTCTTTAATAATTATTATTCAAAAGACGTGAACATTTGAAATTCTAAGTTCAGTAAGGCCTATAAAATGCCCTTATCAGTTAATTAACATAGATATTTAATAACTAGATTATTTAAGAAAGATACTCTTCAATTTTTCCAGTGTAATCATTTGCTTTTTCTATAATTGGGCCCTTTACCGCCAGAACAAAGGCTATATTACTTCCCCTGATTGACAGTAATTTATCATTTTCCGTGATACTAAAACAACTAGCAGTTTTTGGAGGTAGTTTGATGACTCCTTCTTTATTTATATTAACCCAACAGTAGTGTCTGCCTTTCCATTTAACTGGTTTTCCTTCAGGTAGTGAATAATTCTCAAATTCAGGATAATCAGATAGTAAACCTTTCATAATGGATTGATTTATTAAACCTAGCCTTGATACAACCAATCCACCCGAACTTTTACTTCCAGATATGAGTATTACCTTATCTTCCTTAAAAAGCTCGTATTCAAGTATAACTTCCCCTGGAATTTGTATGCAACCATCTTTTCCTACGATGGACCATCCAAATACAAATTTTCCACCTTTACTTAGTTGAGGCATGATAATTATTGTGTTATTTTATAAATAATATTATCTAACTCGTTTACATTAAAATAGGAATTTCAGGTTTTTTTTATAAATAAAAACATATAATCTATTAAAAAGTAAATTCAAAAGAATTTAAGAACTATAACTACTATAATTTTTACAGGGGTTGTGGTTATGGTAAAGGTTAAGCCTATGGTTATTGTCAGGCCTTTTGAAAATTATTCAAAAAAATACGATGAATGGTTTGATAAAAATAGATTTATCCATGAATCAGAACTTCAGGCAGTAAAAGAACTATTGTCTAATAGTAAAAATGGTATTGAGGTTGGTGTTGGTAGTGGACGTTTTGCAGCGCCACTGGGTATTAAATTGGGACTTGATCCCTCCAGGAAAATGGGGGAATCGCTAAAAAAAGGGGCATAAAAGTCATTGAAGGAGTTGCTGAGGCACTCCCATTCCCTGATTCGCATTTTGATTTTGTTTTAATGGTCACTACAATATGCTTTTTAGATGATGTTGATAGGGCATTCAATGAAGCTAATCGAGTTTTAAAGCCGGGAGGATTTATTATAATAGGATTTATAGATGCTGAAAGCTCTTTAGGTAAATTTTATGAAGAAATTAGATCCAAGAGCGAGTTTTACAAGCATGCCAGGTTTTACTCGGTGAAAGAAGTTATTTTGCTTATGAAAAATGCTCACTTCAAGAATTTATGTTTTAGACAAACCCTATTCCCTCCACGGGACAAATCTAGGCCAGTGAATATATCTAAGCCAATGGATAACTTTCAGCAGTTGGATGAAATTAAATCAATTGAACGTGTGAAAAAAGGTTATGGGGAAGGTTCTTTCATTGTAGTAAGGGGAACCAAATCTATCTAATGATTATTTTATAATTTCATCCCCGAATTCACCTGTTTTAATTTTAATTCTATTTAAGAAAGGTTTTATCTTATTAGCAATATCTAAAAGCTCTTTTTGAGTGGTGTTAGGGGTGTTTTTTAGTTTTTCATCGAAAACCACACGATTTCTAAACTGCTGGATGGTGTACAGATCGCAGGTTATCTCCTTTGCAATTTTTGCCATATCTGCGGTGCTCATCAGGGATGGTACGTAGGTAGTTCTACACTCCAGGAAACAATCTGAATTATGAGCAATTTCCATACTCTTTTTAACCAGATCACCCACATCAGCACCGATAATTTCTTTATATTTAGCAAATGGTGCTTTAACATCCAGTGCAACGTAATCTACTAATTCTATAATATTTTCAAGCTTTTTGGGATAGCATCCATTGGTATCCAGTTTGGTCTTTAAATCATATTCATGACAGTACTCAAAGATCTTCTTTATATCCGTACTCTGCAGGAGAGGTTCACCACCAGTAATTACCACTGCATCAATAAAATCACGGGAATCTTCAATTTGGGTAAATAACTCTTCTAATGGAATATATTCTCCACTTTCCAGGTCTATAATTTCTGGATTGTGGCAGTAAGGGCATAATAAATTACATCCAGCAGTGAAAAAGACAACGGACATTTTCCCTGGAAATTCCAATGTTGAAGTAATATGGTTTCCAATTCGCATTTTATCAAATATCCTATTATATTTTTTTAAATTTCCTAATAAATACTATCAATATGGTTAATTAACTTGTTTTTGTGTTGGAATGAATGAAACACTAAGACATATCATAAAGATTAAAATGTTGAGTTATAAATATATATTCATAACTTGGGTTTGCATATTATAAAAATTATTATTAGCTAGGGGTTTTATTATGGCAAGAGATTATGGGGAAGAACTGGAAAAAAAATATGCTGCAGAAGCTTTAGATAGGAAAGCAAAAGCAGGAATCCAGTCCAATAATTATAATTGTTCAATTAAAGCTGCTAAATTTAAATTAAAAAAAGAAACTACAATAAAAGAAATTAGATGTAAAAAATGTGGGATGATTTTCAAAACAAATCGTGAAACTGAATTATGTTATAATTGTGAAAGAAAAAAGAATTGATATTTTTCCTATTTTTATGAACATCTAAATCGCACCTTTTGATGACTCATCTAAATCTTCATTTTTATTCTATTTCTAAATTGATTAATGCGAAACTAAACTGTAACGATATAAATTCCACGTATTAACGGATAATTTTGACTTAATTTGTCTTTGTTTGCCAAAAGAACGATAATTAACGAATTGAAATAGTTTTGAACATTCTATACTCATTAAATTGCAGCCCCCCAAAGAAAAATAAATAATTAAACCACTAGGTGGTACGGTTGAAGGTACCGTTTTCCGGTGGGAAACTGAAATGTGTGACTTCTACATTTTGAGCACCATCAGACTGGAAGTCTGTGAAGTTGAAAAAGTGATTGTTGGTTTGATCTTCAAAGGTAGTATTGCTCCAGTGCTTCAAATCAAATGACTGGCTGTTATTACCATAATTACAGCTCAATGTCCCGGAATTAGTGGTTATGTTTATAAGGCCAAATACACTGTTGGAATACGCACCAACATAAGCACTCAAGGGCTGGGGATTATCTATGTACTGTTCAGGGACATCCTCTTTCCAGGTATTATCCGTAAGATTCTTCCTGGCCGGCCAGGGATCAAATTCATCATTACCCTTTAATAACTCCCTGAATTTAGCATCCAGACTGATTTTGAAATTATAGGCATACTGCCCACCGTTACTCAATATCACCATGCCCAAACCCTTGGTGGTGTAAATGGTAATCTGGCTGAAAAAGGCGTCACTGTCTCCATCATGGTATATGGTGGTGCCGTTATCCTTTGTTCCCCATCCATAACCAATCATGGAAGTATTTTTCGCGTTCAGGTACATTTTTCCAGTACGTGTTTCATCCAATTCTTTTTTGGTAACGATCTGGACACCCTCGTAGTACCCGGTATCTGCAATCTGGAAGCGAAGCCAGTTGGCCATTTCACTAATCGAACAGGCCATACTACCTGCTGGGCCTATGGGGTCTGGGATAATGTCATAGGCTTTCATGGTGCCGTTTTTTAGAAGTTTATAGGGGGTGACATGGTTGGATGAATTCATAAAGTCATAGTAACTGGTGGTGGCAGTGGTCATTCCCAGTGGATCCAAGAGATTGGTCTTGATTAATTCATTCCAGGTGGTGTTACTGGTCCTTGCTGCACAGTAACCAGGTAATGCATAAAGCATACTATTGTACTGGACTTTACTTCGGAAGGCTGTGGTATTTTCCAAGTAACGAAGCTTGTAAAGGGACGCAGAATAGGAATCATTGAAATAGGTGGGGAAATCATTGCCACCTTCAACTTCCAATCCACTGTTATGGATGAGACAGTCCTGTATAGTAATATTTCCAGTAACGTAATCATCATATAACTGGAATTCATCTGGTGTTGAATAATATTTGGTTATGGGGTCAGTCCAATTCATTAAACCTTTATCCACTAATTGGGCGATGTTGGTTGCTGAGAACTGTTTGGTAATGGAGCATATTCCAAATAAGGTGTCCTCATCAACTGGTTCTCCTGATGCTAAATCTTTAACTCCCAGGCAGTTCATGTAAAGTATCTTATCGTTTTGAACTATTACCACTGCCATACCCGGTATCAAAGATTGGTTGTAGTAGGATTTGATGTACTGATCAAACAGGCTGATTATATGATCCATTGGATCTGGAGAAGGTTCAGGACCCAGTGAGGGACTCACTGATGGACTCACCGATGATGAAGATTGACCATAAACTCCTGGTGAGAATGGGATGGATGTTAATAAAGTTGTTGAAGGAAGAATATCATTATTACCAGTGGTGTTGTTCCCGGTTTGGTTAACTCCAATCAATTCATTATTTAAAGGTGATGTGTTAAGATTCAGAGGATTAAAAATGAGAACTCCGACTGTAACTACCACTAATCCAAAGAAAATAAAAATTCCTACTGAAGCTTTATCATCCACTCTTTTCCCCCCACTAATGATAAAATTGTATTGTTAACTATTCATTTTTTAGTAAAAACCCAGTTCTTATCTTTTATTTGTATGAATTTTTAACTGGTGAGATTAAATGTTCATGATTACAGTTAATCATAGTTGTTACTACTAACTAAACATAATTAATAAAGTTTATCCTTTTTCAGTGAGTTTTTATTAATTTTTAATAAAAGAATAGTATGGGGAAAATACAGAATAAAATTTGGTTTATTTTCTAAATTTGGGGATATTTAATTGGTTTATATTTTAGGATTCTAATTTAGGCCTAAGATATTTACTGCCTATATTTTTAAGATTCTAATCTGGTCTAAGATATTTCATCTGACTATTTTCTCGGATATTAACTAGCCAAGAGACTCCCCTACTCTCTTTTTAATCACGTCCACGATCCTGGGATCTGCTCCCATTGGTTCGATGTAGACAATTTCTCCATCAAATTTAATGGGTTCCTGTTCCTGGTTGTAGTAACCGGCATCTTTACGTGCCTCTCCCAGACCAAGCATGTAGGGGATGTCTTGTTTGGTGTGGAGTCCGTGGGCCAGGAAAATAGGTACGGCAATGATTTTGTCAACGCCTTCCTCAGCAAGGGTGTTGAGTGCAGTGGGGATTGATGGTTTTTCAATGTTCATGAATCCCACTTCAACCGGGTAGGGGGATGTTTCTTTATACATAGTAACTAACTCGTAGATCACGTCATTACTCTGTGATAAACTGCTTCCATGTCCGATCAGTAAGATCCCTACATTTTCATTGCTGTTTGATTTGGTATTCATAATTCCATCATCCAGTTTTTTACAATCATCGTTTTATTTTTTTTAATTTTGAGGAATTTCCGCTAGCGTCTAATCCAAGGAAGATACTATTCTGGAAAGAACTATGTAATAACAACCGCCCTGGATTTAATACATATTTCTTATACTTCATTACGTTATCATCCTATTTAAAGATACCATAAATCTTGTTTGAGTAATACTCAAATTTATTTGATTTTTTTCAAAAGATTAAACCATTTATAAACTTTAGAACTTAAATTAAATCAAAATAATAATTTAAATGTTAAAATAGGTTGGAAAAGGTAAATTTAAAGACTATTAAATTCATAATAAAAAATCAGTATGTACACACGCTTAAGGGGCGCATTTAATGTTATCTGAAAAACTAGACCTGGGAAAGATAAAAAAATCAGAAAGGGAGAATACCAGCACTTACGGAAGCCGATATTTCAGTGAGAGTATTCCCAAATATGAGATGCCAGCAGAGAGTATGCCTGCAAAAGCAGCATATCAATTGATAAGCGAGGAATTGAATCTGGATGGGAATCCAGCTTTGAATTTAGCAAGTTTTGTGACCACCTGGATGGAACCAGAAGCAGACCAGCTGATCATAGATAGCATGGGTAAGAACTATGTGGATAACGATGAGTATCCTCAGACCTCAAAAATCCAGGACAGGGTGGTTAACATGCTAGCCCGCCTATTTAACGCCCCTCACGACTGTAAATCCATGGGAACCGGAACCATAGGGTCATCAGAGGCTATTATGCTTGGACTCCTGGCCCATAAATGGACCTGGAGAAAGCGCAGGGAAGCGGAAGGCAAACCATGCGATAAACCCAACATAGTGATGGGTGCAGATGTACACACGGTATGGGAGAAGTTCGCCAAATATTTCGATGTGGAATTAAAGTTAATACCCTTAAAAAGGGATGTTTACACCATAACTGCTGAAGATGTTGCCAGTGAAGTTGATGAAAATACCATTGCAGTGGGTGCGGTTATTGGAACTACTTTCACTGGTCAGATGGATCCAATTAAAGAAATCAATGATTTACTGGTTGATATTAAAAAAACCAAGGGTTGGGACATACCCATCCATGTTGATGGTGCCAGTGGTGGATTTGTAGCACCCTTTATTTTCCCGGATATGGAATGGGATTTCAGACTGGAACAGGTAAAATCCATCAATGTATCTGGTCATAAATATGGTCTGGTCTATCCAGGGGTGGGATGGATAATATTCAAAGACAAATCAGACCTGCCTGAAGATCTGATATTTGATATCAACTATCTGGGAGGACTAATGCCCAATTACTCCCTGAATTTCTCTAAGGGAAGCAGTACCATAATTGCTCAGTATTACAACTTAATCCGGCTTGGTAAGAAAGGTTATACGGATATAATGACCAATATGTTCCAAAATACGCTTTATTTGGCTGGAGAACTTCAAAATTCAGGTAAATTTGAGCTCATAAATAAAAACATCATTGTCCCATTGGTAGCAGTAACCTTGAAGGAGGCTGATTTTTCAGTATTCCAGCTTTCTGAAAAACTCCGGGAAAAAGGATGGATTGTGCCAGCTTACACCCTCCCTGCGGATGCAGAGGATGTGGCTGTTTTGAGAATAGTTGTTAAGGAAAATTTCGGCAGGGACATGGTTGAAATGCTGCTGGAAGACCTGATGGAAGCTTACGACATACTGGAAAAAGAAGGGACTAAAGCAGGAAAAGAGCAGGATAATCCAACGTTGTTGTATTAACTAATCAAAAAACGTCCTTTAATAAAGGTAAGTCCTTAAATGTAAGTTAATTAAGTCACTTATTTAATTAATCTTCTTTTTTAATTCTTTTAGTTCATTTTTTAGTTACTATCCCTCTGGTTGCAGTAAAACACATAATAATTTGTTTTTTAATCAACTTTTTCATAATCTCTTAAATTCGTTCCTTGTAATTCAATTCCTTGAATAGAATGGTGAATTTTGTTCCCTGGATTCTATCAATTTCAAGGGTTCCGTCCAGCTGATCTACCAGGCTGTTTACCAGTTGCAGTCCCAGAGTTTCGGTATCTTCTGGTTGGATATTTGGGGGTAATCCCACTCCGTTATCTGAGATTACCAGTTTAAATTGGTCTTCTATTTGATTAAGTTCTATTTTAATGATTCCATTGATTGATTCAGATTGGGGGAATGCATATTTTAAGCTGTTGGTCACCAGTTCATTGATGATGAGTCCACAGGGTATGGCTGTGTCAATATTCATCTCCACATCCTTGACTTCAAAGACCTGTTCAATATTCAGTTTTTGCACCTGGTAGGTGTAAATCAGGTTTTTTGCCAGTTTTTCGACGTAATCTTTAAAATCAATTTTGGTGAGGTTAGGTGATTGATAGAGTTTTTCATGGATCATGGCCATGGAACGGACTCTTCCCTGGCTCTCTTTTAAAACATCCAGTGTTTCTTCTCCTTCCACATGTTGACTTTGCAGGCTCAGGAGACTGTTGATGATCTGCATATTATTTTTAACACGATGATGAATTTCCCTTAAAAGAACCTCCTTCTCCTCTAAAGATTCTTTAATAGCTTTTTCGGTAAAAGAACGTTGAAGTGCCATGGATGCCTGGTTCACAATGGTTTCTATTGTTTTTTCATGTTCCATGGATTGATCTCGAGGGAGGGCAATACTCAAACCACCGTAATGGTGGCCATTACAGTAAAATCCCATGTTATAAATCTTTCCAATATTAAGAACCCTTTCAATCATTCTGAACACCTTGGGAGAAATTTTCCTGAAGGCTAAGTTATAAACTGCTTCGGTTGATTCGGTAAGATGTTCACCGAAGTAATTGTCTATCTGGTTCTGGGAGCTTTTATTTACTGGAAATTTGATTTCAAGCAGATCCAATTCCAGAATGTTCTCTAGTTCATTTAAATATTTTTCAAAACCAAAGTATTCTACTAAATGGATATCTTTTTCATCGTGAGTGATACCACTGATTACCACATAAGATGAGGGTAGGAGTTCTTTTATTGTTTCACCAATGATATGATATATTTCACTTGTACAAGATGTGCTAACCAGCTGGGTTATCACCAGGTTCAATGTTTCGGTTTCGTGTAAAGATTTTTGAAGATCCTCTTCTGCCTGTTGTCGTTCACTGATAAAACGAGTTTGCTGAATATTTTGGTATGCCATTGAAGATAACTGGTTTGCAAAGGCGAAAAGAACCCGAGTAATCTTTTTGAACTGGTCTTCAGACATAACCGGAACTTCAAGAAATGCTTCTATAAATTCTTCCGGGTCAAGGCCTAATTTTTGGGCGTAGACTTCTATTTGATCTTCTTTTTTTGCTCCATTGCGAACTTGACCAATTAACCAATTGGCAATGTGCTTCCCACCAATGTTAATACTTGCTCCTGCTTCCCATAATCCTCCACTGAAGCATTTTCTTATAATAGGGTCATTGAAATTGTTTTGCCCCATCCTAGAATTAGATTCATGGCAATTCCTCTTACCTTCTTCTACACTTCTTATAAGGCCACAGAAGCGGCAAAAATTGCTCAGTTGGGTGATGGGGGTACCATCTGGCTTGGTGATAATGGATGCCACTCCAGTGGCTTCTGAAAAAAGATCCTGTATCTCCTGAATATCGTTAAGATTGAAAATGTCCTGGAATTTAATTTCTTGGGTATTATCCAGGGGTCTACTAAGCGCAACAATCCTCTTGTGCAGTGCTTCTTCCATCTGTTTTCGTTGGGTAATGTCACGGGTAACGTAACCAATTCTGTGTCCTGTACTGGTTTTTATGGGAAATGCAAGCTGTTCAACATAACGAATCTCCCCATCAGGACGTATCAGATCGGTTTCATGAATTTGACTCATAAATGCTGCTTCTCCAGTTTTCAAGGCTTCTAACTGGAGTTTCATGATATGTTGCAGTCGATTCAGGGTTCGTCTTTCTGGAGGTGTTAACTGGTATTTTATCTCCCAGAATAATTTACCAATGGCTTCATCTTTTGTAATACCAGTTATTTTTTCATATCCTTTATTCCATTCAATAACCTGCCCTTCCTCATCCAGCAACACGATACCATCTAATGATTGTTGAATGAAGGTGCGAAATTTTTCCTCGCTTTCTTTCAGTGCTTCTTCAGTTTTTTTACTCAATGTAATGTCTTTAAAAATACATCGGGTTGTTTTAAATTTCCCCAGAGCATCGTAATGGACTTTGCCTTCATAAAATACATTGATGATTGAACCGTCCTTTTTTACCATTTCCAGTTCTGTACTGTGAAATTCTCCGGTGGATAAAAAGATAGGGAAATTCTTCTTAAACATTTCAACATAATCCGGAGCGAGGAATTCGCCAAACCAGGTCCCTATAACCTCTTCATGGGAATAACCCATGGTATCTAACCATGCCTGGTTTACATCTATGAAACACCCTTCTTCATTTAGGGATTGATAGGGGGATGGAATTTCATCATAAAAATTTTTTAATAATTTATCATTCAATGAATTGTCAGTAAGGTAATTTTCTTTCCTTGAATCGGCATTCTCCATCTCATTTTCGTTACTCTTATTGGTGTTTTTGATTAACGTTTGCTTGTAAATAGCCCTGTCAATTGTAAATTTTAATTGGTCAATGTCATAGTCTTCAGAATCATGTTTTAGAAGGTAACCATGGGATGAATTTGCTAAGATCTGTTTTAAAGGAGAGTAATCTAATTGTAGCTTTTTAGATTGTTCCTTTTTAGTTAAATTAATAATCGGAATAATTGGTATATCTGAGTTAAAAATATTTGTTCCAATTCCATTTTTACTTTCTATTTTGAAGTTTTCAGGGTGGGTATCCATCAAAAGAAGATCAGCCTTTAATTCTTCAGCCTTCCGAACCGCGTTTTCACCGTGGACATCAGTATATAGTATTTGGTGGCCACTGGTTTGGAGGTTCTCTTTTAAATTCCGGCCGGCACTGCTGTTATCATTTACTAAAATTCTAGCCAATATTCCCCCTCACAAGAGTAAATCTTACCTTAGAGTATTTTCGTGGTAAGTATATTAATATCTTTCTAATTTTTTTTTAAATATATGGTGATAGATTGCAAAAAGCAGATGGAAAATGGAATAATACGAGTATTTACTATCATATTTGGTTCATATTCTCAACAGGAACGAATTAATAGTATTTGATAGAAAAATACTGATTTGCAAATGGGGAATTAAATAGGATAAATGGCCGTTTAGGTATGATATGCAACATTTTGCGGGTTGTAATCGACATATACCATCTTGAGGGGGAAGAGGGAGGATAATTAAATCCCAAAAAAAGAACTTGTAAATAAATTAATAATGCAATTGGTTTTTTTTAAAATTAAATAATTCAATGGTTTTTTTAAGAATTATAATAATTCAATGGTTTTTTAAGAGATTAGTAGTTGACCTGCTTACATTGGAATATTTAACATCTGCCACCCATTTATTCTTACATTCACATTCAAAGTCCTCAGGAATGGTCTGATTGATGTTGGATTGTATGATGGCATCTTTTAATTTGGAATTACATTTTTTACAATTGTAAGGTCCTCTGCGAGTTCCAAATCCAGCAGTATCCATGATCACCGGGATTTTAACCGAATTTCTCACCCTGCTGATGATTTCTAAAGTACTCCATATCCATGGTGGCTGATATGAACCTCTACGCCATAACAGTTCCATTAAAGTTCCCTTATGAATGGTTGAAGGGCAAAAAGACACCCTGCCTACCCCAGCTTCCGCTGCGTACTGGGCAGATTTTACTGCATCTTCAATTGCCTCACTTTCTGAGGTTAAAACGGGTTTAACCAGTAAATAAGCCTTACCTTCAACTTTAAAATCAGATTTAAGGTTTTCAATAACAGCCATGGCTTTTTCAAAATCTTCACGCGTGAATCCTTTGTTTATTCTCTGCAGACGAATCTCATCAGATGCACTCTCCAACCCCATGGCCACTTCAAATATTTTCCCGGGAATCAGTTGGCAGCAATCCCTTACTACTCCTTCAGTCACATATTCGGGTCGGGATTCTACCACAACTTCTTCAACTTCTGGGTATTGGTTGATGATTCTGAAGATTTCCTGCCGACCAGTTTCAGGTATTTCATCCTCATTGAGGAAGCTGCCGGAGACAAAGATCTTAATGGCTGTTGGCCCTGAAATCTCTTGTTTTTGAATTTGCCTCTCGAGTTGCTCTTTGAAAATTTCCACCAGTTCTTCTGTAGAAACCTCTTCCAGGGGGGAGTCCGCAATGTAACTGCACATACTACAACCTCCAGACCCGGCCAGAGCCCAGGCACATCCTGCTGTGGGTAGAACTATGAATATGGTTCGACCAGGGCCGGAATATAACAAGTCATCTCCGGACCAACTGGCAGCTGATTGTTGAGGAGATCTTTTTTTAACCCGTTTAAGGGCCTTTTTCCTGAGATCAGGAAGTAAATTATTTAGGGGTTGCTGATTGTTCATGTGATTATAACTTGTGGAATTATAACAAATAAATATTAGGTAGTTTAGGTGCTGTTTGATTTTTTAATTTATAATATTTTCACTATTCATCTGCTTTTATTATCACTTGCGACTTTTTGATTTTAATTAGTTATAAACACAAAATTTAAATATTAAAACTTTTAAATGTTAAATGTCAATTCCGGGCATTTGGTGAATAAAAATTCACAATTAGTGGAATTGCTTAAAAGCGAAATGTTAGACGATACCGTCTTGATGAGAGGTGATGTAAAATGAATTTGCGTCCTGTTATCGGGAGCTTAATAATTTGTTTGATGTTACAGTACAGTATTGGTGGTTTGTATGCAAATGCCACGTTTTTGAATGATTCTGGCGTATCGAACAATAGTATCGTTGTTCCAGAGAACACAACAGTAAATGCGGATTCTGGAATGTTGAATAATATCGTCGCTTCACCAGAGAATACAACAGTAAAAACATACACAGCCTATCCTTTAAATTGTCCGAAATGGGATGATTATAAGGACAAACACCCATCTCCTATTCAGAACTTCGGAGATTATCTGGATGATTTGGAGAATTATGTGAAAAACTTTGATACTGTAGATGATGAGAACATCCAGCAGAGTAAAGCTAATTATGAGAATAATTCCGGCTATTTCAGTGAAAACCCGGTATGTGGTGATTATGATTATCGTTACATGCCTACCAGTGAACTTAATGAAGCTTATGCTGCGGCATCTGTTGCAAAATCCAGAATATCATTACCTGATGCATTAAGTACTAAATTACAGGCCCAATATACAGTAGCTTCGGTTATTCTAGGGGCACTGTCAGGTATTTGTGGAGTTTGCTCAGCAGTGGCAGCTATAGCAACTGCAGGTACTGCAGGGGGAGCTTCTCCTGTCTTAGTTGTCTTTGCAGTTATTACTGGATTAATAACTGCCACCACAATAGCAATTGGTATCTGTTCAGCGGTAGTGGCCAATAGGAGCGCGGGCATTACCGTGGAGAAAGGGAAGATTGACACTCGTTTAGCTATAATGAATGCTGAATTAACTTATCGAGCCTCATTACCTAAAGATAATACAACATCACTAAAAACACGGGTTAATGTGTCTGAGAATGAATCACTCAGTACAGACTCATTCAGGGGATTATCACTTACTACTAATGGACTATCACTTACCAATGGATTACCACTTATTATTACACCATCTGTTGCTGTAAATAAAACAAACAGCACTGATCTAAACAATACTACTAATTCTTCCAAAAACAATGAAACCCCTGAAAAATATGCTGAAACAACCAATACCATCAATACAACCGGAAAAGCAGGGGGAGAAAATGTATATGGTGTTAACGATGTTTCACCTACCTCGGAACCCATACCTGGTGATATAACGGTCAGTGGTTCTGGAACATTTATGGATAACATAGGGGATATTGACATATCTGGTTTCCCGGAAAAGCCTCAAAAACCACATCCTAAATGGTACCAGTTCTGGTTATGGATCGATTATGGATTCAAATGCACAGCTTGGGCTGGTCATGTCTTAGCATGGGGATTTGGTCATATGGATTCACTAAATAATGTGATAAGTTTGTGTAATGATATACAGTCAGAAATTAAATATTGCTGACTTATATCCTCCATTTTTTTCTAA
>NZ_OY762552.1:2225000-2380000 GCF_963666025.1 uncultured Methanobacterium sp.
AATTTTAGAATTTTTAAAATTAAAATCCAAAAGATTTAATTGCTTTGAAACTCCACTATAAACAGGGGAATAATAGATTTCGCTAATCATAATAATATTATTCCCCTTTCTCATTATAAATACTTTAGCAACCTGTTTTAAAAATATGTAGCTATAATTTCAAGTAAAAACAGGAAAAACAAAACCTAAAACTAAAAAAATTTTTTTTATTACAAAAAAATCTACAAAAAACCTCAACTTCAAATAAAAAAAATAAGGGTTTCTACAAAGCCAAAATATTCAAAAGATATATTCGAAACGATTTTTCAGATGTAATCTAGATACAACATTTATTATTAAAACAGATGGATATAAATGATTAATTATACATATCAAAATATGTTCAAGGTCATATCTTTATAGACTTGTGCCTACGGTCCTCCTACAAGCTTAGGCGACGCCTGCAATGAATAGGAGAAACCCAGCACTGGACAGACTGCCTGCTACGAGGGTTGCTCATGTAGGGTTAAGGGTTAGCCACCGATGATCATGTCGTGTTAGTCAGCAGGCAAAATTCCATTTCTACACTTTTTAATCAATCTTTCATAAAATCAATCATCTACAAATGTTCGGTTTTTTATTCATTCAATCATCATCAATGATCATTTTTTTAGTTTCTAAACTTCGCCATTCTTTTTAAACTTCCCTAGTATTTTTAAATTTCCCCAGTCTTTTTAACTTTTCCAGTATTTCTAAACAGTCCTTCCCCTTGGGAAGAATAATAGTCCCTTCATCATCATCTCCCAATTCTAAAAAACAATCATCAATATAAAAAAATCCAGTTAAGGCTGCAATTGCAGCGTCCAATTCATGTTCAGTGGGATCTGGAGGAAGATGAAAATAGTTTTGCAAATTTTTTTCCAGATTTTCCCAATTCAAAATCTTCCCAGCTGTACGTGGGTGGGTTTCCTTTAACTGAAATTTATCTGAAAGAGCCCTGGCCAGACCAACACCCCTTAAGGTCAGCATCTTCATTCCAGTAAATGTTAAGGGTAGAACTGAACCGTAACGACGAATTTCACGTTCGGATTGGCGAAAATGACCTCCAACTGCACATTCACATTCCTTTTCCAGACAGCAGCGCCCTTTTGGTAAGGATAATGGAGCATCAATTACAATTAAAGAAGGCTGTACTCTGTTTATTTTTTCTAAAATTTCTTCATCAGTGTACAGTGTACCCATATCAATCTCATACCCTTTACTTTCATCTACATTTAGAATGCATATCCCAGTGGGATTATCCACCTTGCCAGCTAGATCTATGCCCATAATTTTCATAGTTTTAAATTCCTGCTCCTATCTTCTGGAGTGATGTATTTTCATTATTGCACGGTATATGTTCCTATGATTATTTGGATTGTTGTATGATTCGAAATGTTTACAATTTATCCCTAAATTTTTATTCTTTTAATCTAAATTTTCATTCCTTCAAAAATTCTTCTTTAATAAATTTTTAATATTAATTATATAGTTTTTTAATTACAAAAATAACAGTTAAATCTGACTAAAAACAATTCAGGGCATTAACTTAGAGGTTGGTTTACAGATGAATAAAACACTACTAATTGGGGTTATTTTGATGGTACTGGTAGCTGCAGGTGGGGTTTTCTACCAGCAACAATCAGAAAACAGGCAAAAAACAGAACTAGTTACAATGGTGGATCAGGCAGTAGAGCTTATAGAATCACAGGGGGAATCAGGGTTCCCAGAGCTTCGTAGTTCTTCCTGGGTTCATAATGACAGTTATGTTTTCGTGTGGAGATTAGATGGTGTCCGAGTAGTTTACCCTCCGGATCCAAGTGGTGAAGGTAAAAACATGACAGATCTACTGGATTCCCAGGGAAAACCCATTGGAAAACTATTTATCCAAACTGCAGAGAATGGAAGTGGTTGGGTAGATTACATGTGGCCTAAACCAGGGGAAAAAACACCTTCACTGAAGATAACCTACATAAAAAGAGCACAATACCAGAATCAAACTTATCTGGTGGGATCAGGGGTTTATATTTAATTTTATTTATTAAAACCCTTTATTCCCTTAATTTATTTTAGAATTTCCTGAAAGTCTAATTTAATCCCATTAAATTCAATATTCCCCATTCCCATAGGGGGATTCAACTAAAACCTTTCCAGCAAAACTAAAACCTTTCCAGCATCTTCCCGTAGATATCCTTCAATTTACCATCTGATCTCTGGTAAACCATTTTCAAAATCAGTTCTGGTGTACTCCTGGCAAAATAGTTCATCCGGGGTGTACGATCCACAATCAGGTTATACTCTTCATCCAATCCCTGGGCTTCAATACCGTCCACCCTGACATCGGTGTTTTTAAGTATCTCCTGGGCCATGTGGGTTACAATAATTGCAAAGGATTTGGAATCCTGTATAAAAGTTATAAAGCTTGAAATTATTTTCACTGCAGCTTCCAGTTCAGTTATGGCTTCCAGCTCATCTAAAAGAATTAATTTCTCTTCCTCACGCACTACAATTGGCATGAACGTGCTCAAGAATGATTCAAAAGCTCCTGCATCAAGTGAACGCTTTTTACTGAAGAAATAAAGTTCATCAACCAGTTTAACCCTGGCTTGTCTGGCGCATACCGGTAGTCCCATCTGGCTCATGATACTGATCTGAGCCAGAGTCTCCAGCAGGGTGGTTTTACCTCCACTGTTGGCACCAGTGAGGAGAACCACATTATCTGGAGATTCCAGGGAGTAATTGATACGCTGTACCTGGGAAGGATCTTCCAGTGCTAAATTAAGGTGTAATCCTTCTTCGAAGCTGAATCCATCACTCACCAGGGGTGGGTGTAGATCATAGTAGTAGGCGAAGCAGCCCAGGGTGAACTTGTAATCAAATTCAAGTACTTCCTGGATTTCTGCTTCGACATCCGCCTTGAGCATTTGGAGTTTGGATGCAACATTAACCCTTTCTTCAAAGGCTTTAACCTCTTTTTTTCCCATTTCCTGTTTTTTAACTCTTTCCAGTTCCTGTTCATCTATTTCCAGGGGATACTTCTGGATAAAAGGATCAAAACTCACTCCAGTATCATCCTTAATTTCTTTAACCACTTCTTTAAGAATTTCATCAAAAATTTCCTGAATTTTTGGTGACATGCCCTTGTTTAGAAGGTCCAGAACTTCTTGACCTGACAAGTCAACTTTCTTTATGGCCTCTTCCAATTGTTTATCTGCCTTGTCTTTGGCCTGGCTCACAGCACTGTCAAATACTTTTTCATCAACAGATGAAGTTTCAATAGAGCTCATTATTTTTAATACGTCCCTTAAAACAGAGGGATGGCCCAGTATTTCTCTGATTTTTAGAATATTCTCCAGAAGAACCTGATTCTCCTGATAATATGATAAAACTGTTTCTGGAATAATTTCCAGGTCTTCTGCATCACAGTTGACCATGGCCAGGTTGGGTGCATCATCCAGTTCCAGAACACCATCCCGGTAAACGTAAACTACCAGTTCGAATTCATCCAGACTGCCTACTTCCTGGATATTGAGTATCTGGGCGCGCTGATTAAGTCCACGATCCATTAAACTGGTGTAATCTTCTGTTGATTCCACCAATATAGCCTTTGATGTGTCATATTTTGGTTTGGAAGTCTTGCTGAAGTTCACATTTTTAAAAAGAGCTTTAAGATCATCTCTGGGGAGACTGGCTACTTTCTCTTTAGCTTCCATGACCATTTTTAGATTTTCCTGAATTGTCTCCGGGTTTTTACCCGGACTCAGAAGCAGAACCCGATTTTTAGCATATTCTGTGTTGGCATACTTTACTATACACTGAATTATCTCTTCATAGATCTGTACGGATCTTTCAGTTTTCAGAAACTCTTCAGTGGGATTACCCAGAACCGCATTGATGATTTCCACTGCACGGCGCTGGCTAACTCCTTCCATACTTGCCAGCCGATACACCTCATAGTTACTGGCAGCCCTGAGAAATTCATCCTGGCTCCCAAAATGGTTAATGATCTTTGTGGCTAACTTATCACCAATGCCTTTGATATCACGTAAATCCAATATACCACCGTACTTTTACAATTAATTACAATAAACCTTTTAATTATAAACCTTTTAATTAACATGATATTTGTACTTGACTAAACTTTAATCATGCCTTTCAGGATGTCTATGCCTTTCAGATATAACGATTGTTTAAATAGTTTATAACATCTCCTAAAAACGAGTAAATTGCGTTGATATGGGACAATCTATAATGTATGTAATACTGTAATGGGATTAATATTGTAATGGAGGATAATGTTGATAAAATAGTTTGAGGACCATATATTATTATCCTAATTATTATTAATAATACTTTGTGCCAAAAGATAAATTTTAAAGGTGCGAAGAAGATAATATGACACAGAAATAACAATTAAAAATTTTGATAAATGTTTTTTTAAGTTAAGGAATTTTTAAGTTAAGGAATGGTTTCTAATGGAATTAGTCGTCTATATATTGATTCTTCTATTCACCGGTGCATTTGTTGGATTTGCTTCAGGTCTACTTGGAATTGGTGGTGGTTTTATTATGGTGCCAGTTCAGTTCTTCCTTCTCACTGCCCTGGGGTCTGATCCTGACACTGCCCTCAGAGTGGCATTTGCCACCAGTCTGGCTGTGATTTTACCAACTGCCCTAAGTGGGGCGCTGGGGCACTGGCGCCGTGGAGCAGTTATGATTGTTCCTGCAATCCTCCTGGGACTAACAGGGTTAGTGGGTGGTATTTTTGGTGCAGGAATATCCAGTTTCACTCCTGCTGCAATATTAAGTTTCATATTTGGGTTACTGGCACTGGGTAGTGCCTTGTGGATGTTAATGTCACGATATCCTGAAGTAAAAGAAAAACCATCAAACTCCAAAGAGTCATACCTTTTCTGGGGGTTTCTGGGAGGTTTTTCATCAGGACTCCTGGGGATTGGTGGCGGAGTGGTCATGGTACCGTTACTGAACATTCTCCTGAAATTCCCAATTCACAAGGCCATCGGGACATCCACTGCATTCATTATATTCGCATCCATTGGTGGAATCATAACCTACATCTTCACCGGTATGAACACCACAGGTTTACCTCCCTACTCAGTGGGATATGTTAGTTTAATACAGTTTGTGGCTTTAGCTGGTACCAGTATTCCAATGGCCAGAGTAGGAGTTAGAGCTGCTCATAAACTACCTGATAAAGAGTTAAAATATCTATTTGCAGCCCTTTTAATATACATTGCTTTGAAGATGATGGGGGTATTTCAATGGCTGAATTTACCTCTTTAATGTTTAATTCACTTTAACATAAGAATTACCATCACTGTTGGATTTATTTTAGAGTTGAATTAAAATCCATTTGAATTCACTTTATGCATGAATTTACCATGCATTGTTAAAATTAAGGATCATCATGCACACCCCTCAGGAAATTCCCAGTGGTAATTCCTCCATTGGATATCTTTTTAACCTGGTTTTTGAGGGAATTTAACTTATTTTTCAGCTTCGTGTCGTGGGTTATGGTTAAATCCAGTGCTTTTTGGTAGAGTGAGACCATGGTGTGAGCGTAATCTGCGGGTTTATTCCGTGAATCAATAACTAGACTGTTAAAACCCATTCCACTGAGGTGATGGATGTGATCAACAAGGCATAATTCCACTGAATTTGAAATATGGGTCCTGCACTCGGCATCGGTCTCAACTGGAAAGATCCTATTTTTAAAATCTTTTATTCCTAAAAACTGATAAGGTGAATTTTCATAATTTTTAACAATATCTTTATCTTTAAACCCACATAAAAGGCAGTCTTCACTCACCAAAGCCTCTAAATTCCCCTGGACTAAAAATTCCAGTTGACAATCAAGGTTCTTATTTTTGATCTGTGAAACCACCATTTTCAACTCTTTCTGGGATAGTTCCGGGGATAGGGTAATACTCTTCAAAACAGGTTTAATTTTGGAATACTCACCTATGACATGTTCATTTTTGGAGTAGTCATCTTCGGAATGCTCGTTTTTGAAGGGTTCCTCTTTGGAACATAATTCACTTGCAGTGAGATGGTTCCAGATGTTTAAACCAGTAGAACCATGCAAGTTAATTGAATACGGATTGTTATGCAACGCCCACAGGGCACCGGTACCACCAACCATCACTCCCTTGATGGTCTTCTCAGGTAAAACACTTAAAAGGTCTATAGCACTATTAATGAATTTTACACTGGTAATTTCTGGCCATTTCCATACTAAAACAGAATCATATTCCTGGCAGAGATTTGCTGCTTCCATCAAAGACAGGCCCATCATTTCAAAATAATTATCATAGTCCGGGCTATGTTTTAGGCAAGGAATTGGACCTTGAAATTTCTTATTACCTTTAATATCTATTTTTGGTTGGAAATAAATCCTATTACAACCTGCCTGAAGCGCAGCTTCCAATGAAGAGATACAATTTACGTAGATGGCCAGATTAATTAATTTAAATGGGATTTCCTCAGTTAAATCAGCACTGGTCAAATTAACTACGTTTATAGATTCTCTGATAGAACCATCTTCCAAATTGCGGTTATTCCAATTGGTGTTTTCTAAATTGAGATCTTTTTTTAATTGAACCAGATGGTTCTGGATTATTCCAATCTCTTCTGATGATGGCCGGTAGGTATCTAATATTTTTTCAGTAATTTTATCCAGAATTTGTCTCCTCAGATGATTCAAATTACCAATGGGTGTGAATAAATCTCCAGGGTAATTAAGAGATATATTTCGGATAATGAAGGGAGTGCCACCTGTTTTTTGTAACTGTTTTACAATGGTTTCAGGGGATAATGGTCGTTTTATTGCCTTTTCCATTGCAAAATCTGATTCAAAAGTAATTTCAAGATTTTCTCGCCATGGGGGCAATGCATTGACTCGGATTAGGGGAACCAGTTCTCTGTTCCAATCCATCTGAATATCCACAGGAATTCTGTGGGGTAACTGGGGGTTATTTACCAGTTCATCTGCTGCAGTTACCATAGATTTCCTTCGGGTTATATAAACGTTACTTCCTATTTCAACTCGTTTTCTGAGTTTTAACAGCAAATTATCTTTTTTTACTTCTGGTGAATGTTCAAGAATAGTTCCCCACAGGTTATCGGATTTTCCCAGATTTTTAGGTTGTTTAAAAAGAATTCCATCTCCTTGCTCTGGTTTTACCCTGGTTTTGGTCTTTATAATGGTTTCGCCACTGGTTTTATTGTAACTGGTGACCTTTCCCAAGTATAAACCCCGGTTACCAGGATTACTCCTTCCTATCATGGAATCGTAAGATGCACCCATCATCCATCCTTTGGTTAAACCCCGGTTAAAGGACATTTTAAGTTTTGAAAGCTCAGTCTCCTGCACTATCCATTTCCCCTTTGCTATCAAATCCAGTGCGTCCCGGTATATTTTAACTACATTAGCAACGTACTCCTGATGTCTCATTCTACCTTCTATTTTTATAGAATCAATTGGAGCTGCTGATATTCTGTCCAGATTAGAATAAATTGCAAGATCCCTGGTTGAAAGCAGATAATGCTCTTTTAAGGGAATTTCTTTCCCTTCTTTGTATTTCCCATATTTATCTGTCTCTGCCAGGATTAATTGGTATTGTTTACGGCATGGCTGGGCACACATGCCTCGATTACCACTTCTACCGCCTATAAACGATGAAAGGAAACATTGACCTGAATAAGAATAGCAAATTGCCCCGTGGGCAAATACTTCCAGTTCTATGCTTTTTTTCATTTGCCTGGCAGTTTTCGCAATGTCTTCCAGGGACATTTCCCTGGCAAGAACCACCCTTTTAAAACCATTTTCTGCAGCCCAGTTCACACCCTGGGGATTGTGAATGGTCATCTGGGTAGAGCAGTGCAGGTCAAGATCAGGTACCAGTTGCCTGGCCAGACTGGCCACACCCAGATCCTGCACAATAATGGCATCTACTCCCAAACTGTAAAGCTTGAGAAGATTTTCACTCACCAGGGGGAGTTCAGATTCCTTAATCAGGGTGTTTACAGTCACATAAACTTTAACCCCTCGTAAATGAGCATATTCTATGGCTTCTTCCATTTCATTCAGGCTAAAATTACGGGCGAATTGCCTGGCACCGAACCGCTTACCTGAAAGGTAAACAGCATCAGCTCCGGCATTCACACCGGATTTAAGTGATTCTATGGAACCGGCAGGCGCTAAAAGTTCGGGTATATTGATTTGAGACATGTGTCCTCGAGTAATGGAGTGATTTAAATAAGGAATAAATCAAATAACTGCTTATAATTAGTAGTATTATTCTGTATACTAATATTGGTAAAGTGTATAATAAAATTTTAATAAATAAAATCTATTAATAACTAAATCCCGGTGAACTTTATGGAAACAGAACAGCTTTTAAAAACTTTGAAAATAGTTGTAATCCTGGCACTTATCATTGGAGTGATAGGCGCACTGTTTTATCTGGTTTACGGTTTCACCATCCTTTGGCAGGCAATGGCCGCAGGTATTATCACTGGTTTTTTACTGATCCTGGTTTTCGTTTTTTTGTGTTTGGCAATTTATTTATGGTTGAAACTGGTACTTCTTAAGAGGGAACTTGGAAAATGCAGGCAAGAACTGGAAATAGCCAGAACCTCCACAAAACCTGATGATGAACGTTAGTTTGTGGGATTAGTAGTTGAAATGGAATTAGTTATAGCTAAATTTGTAATTAGTGTTAAGCTGGAATTAGTTTATATTTAAAAACTTGGAATTTAGTTATAGTTGAATTTGTAATTACTAATTAAGCCTGGAATTAGTAATTGGAATGTAATGGCTGCAAAATAAGCAGTTAATGTGTAATTATAAGGGTTAATGTGTCAGTTTGAATTTATTGAAATTACTGTTTAGGAATTCGGAATCAAAGTTTAGAATTGAAAATTAGCTAGAAATTAAATGTAGTTTACATATCAAATTTAGGATTTTACTACTCCTTAAACATAATAGTTTTAATTTGACTACCCTTTTAATTGCAGGTGCATGTAAATTCATTGGATGAACATTTACTTTGATGAGGATTGAGTGTTACTATGAACCCCTATCTGGAGATATTGAGACCTGGAAATGCAATCATGGCAGTTATCGCCATTTTCTTAATGGCAGTAATCAGTGGTAAATTCACATTGGAAGCATTAATGGCCGCAGTAGTGGTTTTCGTGGTTACCGGGGCAGGGAACAGCATCAATGATTATTTTGATCACAAAATCGATGCCATAAACAAACCAGAACGACCCATTCCTTCGGGAAGAATTTCCCTAAAAACAGCATTAATCTATTCAATTTCTTTATTTGCCCTAGGAATAATCCTGGCATTCTTAATTAACATATTATTGGGGATAATTGCATTACTAAGTTCAATTTTAATGATTTTTTATGCTCGTGATCTTAAAACAAAATGTTTAATTGGAAACATGAGTATTTCATTTTTAACTGGGTTATGTTTTGTTTTTGGGGGCATAGCCGTGAATGAAATACTAGTCTCTATTTATCTTGGGTTTTTTGCCTTCCTGATGACCATGGCCCGGGAGATCGTCAAGGACATGGAAGATGTGGAAGGGGATAAATTAGAAGGGGCCGCCACACTCCCTATAATTCACGGTATGAGAATATCCTCCATTTTGGCAGCAATTTTCATGATTTTGGCTAGCTTGGGGAGTCCTTTGTTATATTTCATTGGTATTTTCAGTGTCTTTTATTTGCCAGTACTATTTGTGGCTATTATAATCTTCCTGTACTGTGCAGTATCCATATTAAAGGATCAATCCACTGGAAATGCTGGAAAAGTATCCAAAAGAATTAAATTAGGCATGGCCATTACCTTCGTGGCCTTTGCAGTGGGTTCGCCATTTTTAGCATCTTTATGGTAATAATAATGGATCAAAGCTTAAAAATTAAAAAGTGAATAAAATAAGAATAATTTATTTTAAATTTTACTCAATGATATAGAGATAGATATCCTCTTTTTCATCTACCTTAACTGGTTTCCATCCCTTAAACTTCCACACGTAGGATACAACACGGGTTCCAGGTTTAAGTTCTTCCTGTAGTTTATCCTTTAATTTTTCATTTGTTCTCCCCCACAGAAATAGAACAACTACCGTGGCCGGGCTGAGATTCTGGTGGAATAAGTTCCCCCAGATAATCTTCACCTGATGCTGTAATCCTCCTTTAATGATCTTTAATCTGGACAGGATCACTCTTAAAGGATCCGCCTCCACTCCCACTCCCAGGGCTTGATATTTGCGGGCAGCTTCAATTACTATTCGACCATCACCTGATCCCAGATCATAGACCACATCATCAGCATTTACTTCGGCCAGGTGAAGCATCTTCTGGACCACTTTCCGGGATGAAGGAGAATAAGCTGCTCCTATGGCCAGGGGCCAAAGCATGGAAAGCGCAATGATTATAATTAAAATGAGCACTATCAAAATCAGAGTATATATTGTTATAACCAGGTCTAAACCCCCAATTGCTTATTCAGATTTATGATCAATGGTTTATGTTAAATAGTTTTATTCATCCATTCTTAACACTAATATCCTTAATTATGATGTTTAATAATGAATTAATCTCCTGTAACACTATTATGGGGATTTTATTCAAGTATGCTTTCACATCCAGGATACATTACTTAATTATACGGTCATATTAAATAAAATATAATTAATTCACTTTGATAAATTCAATAAGATATAATTAATTCATTTAGACACATTCAATAGAATAAATAAATTCACTAGGGAAGGGTTTTTAATGGTTGAAAATAATCAGTTGAAAAACAAAATGAAGATTAAAATCGTTAAAAATGGCCCATATATTGTTTCCGGTGGTGTTCATCTATATGAGCAAATAATAATCACTGATGAAGCGGGTCACACTAAAGACTTAGTTGATGAAAAAGAATTTCCTCTACAAGATACTTATACCCTCTGTCGGTGTGGGAAATCTAAGAATAAACCATACTGTGATGGCACGCATAATGATATTAATTTTGACGGTACTGAAACTGCCAGTAGGAAACCCTATATTGAAAAAGCTGAGATATTTGAAGGTCCCCAGCTCAGGTTAACCGATGCACATGAATTCTGTGACCACTCCCGTTTCTGCATGAGATCAGGGGGTATCAGGAATTTAATCGAGAAATCAGATGATCCTGAAGCCAAACAAACCGCAATTGAAGAAGCCATGATATGTCCCTCAGGAAGACTGGTCTTGTGGGATAAAAAAACTGAAAAGCCATTTGAAAAGGAATTTAAACCATCTATTGTACTGGTTCGTGATGAACAGAAGAAATGCCAGGGACCACTATGGGTTAGGGGTGGAATACTAATTGAGTCTTCTGATGGCACCCTATATGAGGTCCGTAACCGGGTAACGCTCTGTCGCTGTGGAAAATCCGAGAACAAACCCTACTGTGATGGCAGTCACTGGATGAATGCCGAACAGAAATTAAAATTCAGAAAGAAATGGGGATTGGATGATCCTAAATAAATAAAGGGTAATTATGAAGATGTAAATCCGGAATTAGATGGAAACCTAGAATTAAATGGTAATTATGAATTAAATGGAAACCATATATTAGATTTAAAGCCATGAATCTTAGTCATCCAGCCAGGGGTTTTTAAAAAAATCATACCAGCTTTTCAGGGTTTGGGCATCGTAGATGTTCAGTTCAGCCAGTATGTCCCGGGCAAATTCCACAGAAGCTATGCCATTGGCGGTTATTATTCCACTACTGGAGATAGAAGGCTGGTTAACATAAGATTTGCTGCCCTTATATTCTCCAATTAAATTTTCAAGGTATTTTTTGCCATTACTGGTATGGGCAATATTTTCAACAAATCCATGACGGGATAAAAATACTGTGGGTCCGCATATGGCCGCAACTGGAATATCTTGCTTGATGAATTTTTCTACCACTGGGACCAGGTCCATTAATGGATCATTTTCCCACATTTCTCCACCGGGCAGTATTAAAATCGCCGCATAATTGTAGTTAATCGTATCAATAGTGAAATCCGGAACTATTGAAACTCCACCCATAGTTTTAATGATTTCCCGGTTAAAACCAACAGTTTTGACCTGATACTCGTTAGATTTGTTTATCTCAGCCAGTGCCAGACCAGGTTCCCAATCAGATAAACCATCAAATACCAGTAAATAAGCTGTTTTCATGATTCAAACCTCAGTTTCATGATTTAAACCCCAATACTTCTCATAAATTATAATTACTTCTTTTTTTTTATATGGTCTTCACCAAATGATTTTATTTTTGCAGTGCAATATTCTAGTTTTACAATCTCATCTCTATTTTTACTTTTTAATCTTTATTTTTTGAAGTGGAATCTTTATAAATCATTTATAATAATCAGAACAAGTAGAACTTATAATATACTTCAAATAAGTCTAGACATCTATCTAACTAATGCATGTTTTTAATTAAATCCATGTCTTTACTTAAATAATGCATATCTTTACTTAAATCTAAGTGGTGTGTGAGTGAATCGCTTCTGGGGATATCTAAGTGCAGTAATAGTAGCATTGCTCTTTGGGGTCTGGTTCTCCTTAGATAAAATCCTACTGGGCTATTTACATCCTCTGGCCCTGGCAGCAATGGTTTACCTCCTGGCAAGTGCACTGCTATTTTTAATAAGAATTTCACCCTTACACCCTTATATACTGGAAATCATTCACCGTGAAAGCAAGGTTGAAATTCTCATTTCACGAAGAAATTACCTGACACTATTCTTAACTGCACTTTTTGGTGCGGTTTTTGCCCCTGCATTGTATTTGACGGGTTTAAACCAGATAACTGCAGTTAACGCTGCTCTTTTAACCAATGTTGAAATACTGTTCATCATTATTCTGGGCATATTTTTCCTGAAAGAGCAGGTTAAGACCAAAGATATAGTTGGATTTGCTTTTCTGCTGGTAGGAGCTATATTTTTGAGCACCAATAACTTGCAGAACATCTCATTTGACCAGAGTTTAGTGGGGAGCCTCCTGGTGGTTTCAGCGTCATTCTTTTGGGCCATGGATACAACTTTAACCAAATTTTTAAGCAATAAAAGAGACATATTCTTTCTTACGGGTCTTAAATGTGGGATTGGTGGGTCAATACTTTTTATAATAAGTATTTTCCTTGGATTAAGTTTTAAACTTCCCTTAAACATGATTCCGTTATTGCTTTTAATTGGATGGGGCTGTATGAGTTTTGCAATAATTCTGATCTACATTGCAATACGTGAAATAGGATCAACCCGCACCGGATCTATCTTCTCTACCAGTGCCATTTTTGGAGCTATAACTGCATTTATTGTTCTGGGAGAACCTTTAAAGGACACTCAACTGCTATTTGGTATTTTAATGTTTGGGGGTATACTGATTTTGTACCATAAACCGAATAATGATTAGACAATCAATAATGTCAGTTTAGGCTTAATAATGTTTTAATCCATAATTAGGTAGTATCAGTAAAGTTGATTAAAGTTGAATTGATATGGAATATAGGACGAATTTTAAATCAAGAAATATCAGAGGTTTTCATGTTTTCTGAGATAATTAGCAGCATTGAATCGTTTATCCTGATTAACGTATCCTGGACAGTTTTTTTAGGTTGCATCCTGGAACAGATAATTGTGCCTATTCCTGCCAGCTTATTAGTTTTAAGCGCTACCTTCATCATCCTGAAGGGAACCAGCTTTTCAATGGCTGCGCTGGGGACTTTAATTGTGAAAATTGTGATTCCTGCTTCTTTAGGGATTACTTTAGGTTCGTTTGTTTATTATTCTCTGGCCTATAAACTCGGAAAACCATTCATAGAAAGAACCAGCAAGTATCTTGGAGTTTCGGTTAAAGATGTGGAAGGTGTGGAAAAGAAGTTCAAAGAGAGTCGTTATGATGATGTATTCATGTTCCTGGCCCGTTGTTTTCCCATAATCCCCAGTATAGCCATCAACCTTTTCTGTGGTATAATCCGATATGATCTTAAAAAATATATTCTCACCACATTCCTGGGATCTGCAGTGCAGATATTGGGCTGGGGATTGCTGGCATGGTTCTTTGGAAATGTTTACCTTATTTTGGAAGATAAAATATCTTATATAGGCAATATTGTTACTGTAATTATTGTAGTGGTAATTATATACTTCATACTCATGAAAAGACATGAAAAAAATAAAAAATAATGAAATTCCGGAATGGACTTCCTCGGTATATTATCAAATTATTTTTTTTAAATGTTTAAAATGTGATGGTTATTATTAATTTTTTAGGCATGGATTTGGGAGCAAATTGGGACAAATTGGTAGAAAGTTTGGAATAAATATTTAAACAATCTTCATAAAACAATAGCTGTGGAATTGCTAATTGGGACAATTCGGAAATTCAAAAGGGATTAAAGATGTAATATCCCACAATTAAATGTAATGTTCACGGTAATATCACCTCACAAAATGCGTTAGGGATTTGAGATTTTTAAAAATCCCATTCCCATTTTTTTGAGGATTAAAACTGTAAAAATATCTAAAATCAGGAGTGGATAGTGTGATTAAAGAGATCGTGAAATGGAGACCAGTTATAATTGGAATCGTATTAGTGGGAACACTTTACGTGATTTCGGATTTGATTTCAGGTGTAGTTATATTGTTACCATCATTTTTACTGGCAGGACTTTTAGTTGGATTCATGATTAATGAAAGTGAAAAAAATGGTGCCATTAATGGGGCTATCATGGGATTAATCGGTGGATTGATTGTCACCATATTTTTGGTAATCTATTATTCCTTCCTTGGGTACGGCAGTTACATAAGCAGCATACTACTTTACTCTGTCATGAATGTGATACTCCAGATAGTGGTGGCAGCAGTTGGAGGAGTTCTGGGATCATTAATAAAAGCAGAATCTGTTAAAAACAGACCAGTTGAAGAACCAGTTGAAGAATAAAAAAAATAATCAATCTTTTTTTCTTTTTTTTGAGAATTTTTTCTCTGCTGGTTTTCCCATTATTTTAGTAAGTTACCATAATTTAGCAAGTTACTAGAGTTAAGTTGCTAATTTTAGTAAGTTACCCTAAATTGAGTAAGTTAACATTAGTATTGTAACTTATTAATCTACTTAAAACCTTTCAAGGGCTAGTTTAACATTTAGGCGTATAATTGATAATAGGGATGGTATTAAACTCATTTTTTAAGAGTTTCTAACCATTCAATTGCTTCATCAGCTATTTCTTGAGAAATATCTTCAATCCAATCCTGTTCACTCCAGGTGCACACATCTTCCTCTTCAATATCCCCCACTATGTCTTCCACCCGATCCTGATCAGTATATCCCCCTACATTTGATTCGCAAAAACTGAATTCTTTATCATGATTATCGAATAGAACATCCCAGCTTCCGGAATCTCTGAGCTCCCAATACCAATAGTAATTTTTAACTATTTCTTCCCCGGTTTTTTGTTCATCAAATGATTCTTCTTCCTCATAACCAACGATGAAAACTTTATCTTTTTCTAAAAAGATATGTTTCTCCCAAACATCCTTTTCAATCTGCGCCCTTTCCAGTTCTGTTTCTTCTATTCTTTCTACCAGTTTGTCTTTCCCGATCATTTCTATAACCCCTAGGAGGCCCATCTGTGAAACATGAAAGATTCTCTAAATAAATTATGGTAAGAATTACACTTATTTATTATGTTTAAGTGTATTAAAAGAGCAATTCTCCCAAGATATATCCGGTTTATATTCTGTCATTTAAACCAATATTCCTCTCTTAATTTGCAAGAACTCCATTAATATGCATAAAACAACGAAAAACGACTATATATTGATAAAACCCATAATTTATTATATTAAGAAGAAGAAAAATGAGTAAGAATATAAAACATTAATCTTGCATTGTGGGTGTTAAAATGAAAGTTAGCGACTTTATTGGAATGAAAGTGATAGATATTGAGGCCAAGGAAGTGGGGAAAGTAGAAGACTTGGCTGTCACAATAAAAGAATGTTTGGTTGAACAGATATTCATATCTATTGGATCTACCCTGAGTAAAAAGTTTTTCGCGGTTAAAGAGGAGGATATCGCAGCTATCGGGGATTATGTTCAGCTAAAATTCAATGGAGAAGCACTGGAGAATAAGATCAAAGTGGATAAACTTGATGATCTTGCTCCTAAAGAAGTACGATTCAAAAGTTTGGAGGGAAAAGTGGTTCTTGCCAAGGAAGGGATGGAGATCGGTAAAATCCAGGACATGGTCATTGATCCAGCAGAATGTCGCCTTCACAATGTGATTATTTCCATGGGAGGAACCTTCAACCGGAAACAGTTCCTGATCTCCAGTGATGATATTGCAGAAATTGGGGATTACATGATATTGAAGCTTTCCAAAGAACAGATTGAGCAAATGGCTGTAGATTAAAGCCCATATTACTCTTTTTTTACCTTACATCTTTTTTTGCTGTTTGTATTTTATTTGAACTACCAATTGGATAACAGCTATAACCGATTGGATAACAACACTATACTTGATTGTATAACAACCAATTGGATAAAAACTAGAAATTGATTTGATATTAATCAGGGCTGGTAGCTCAGGTGGGAGAGCGTTGCCTTCGCAAGGCAGAGGCCGCGGGTTCAAATCCCGCCCAGTCCATCTTTTTTTAATGAAGAATTCATGAGTCAACAACTTTATCCACATCATCTAAAATTGTGTTTATGTTCTCTTTCACTTCCTCAATGCTTCCTGCGGTGTTGATAATATGCCAGTTCTGGGCCAATTCCAGGGCTTTTTTTCTCACCTTAACCAGGTCGTCCATGTTTTCAAACATTTCCTCATCATTCCTGACGGACATACGTTTAAGAGATTCTTTTGGTTCCAGATCCAGGAAGAACCTATATGGTGATGTTGGAAGAATCATGGTGAATAAACTGTAAAGAATTTTAGCCAGTGGAAGGGGCAAGTAGGCCACTCCCATTAAATAACGAACCATAATAATGTTATCTGCAGTGCCATCGTATTTTTTAACCGAACGGATAACATCCAGGGCATAATAAGTTGATGCTTTGATTTTATTGGCCTTTCCCCGGCCTAGCAGGGCTTTTTTGGCTTTCTGACCGTAAGAATTGTCCAAAGAGGGATGTTCCCTGAGGATAACACTTTCACCCCTGCTAAGATATTTATCTTGTATTAATCTGGCCTGAGTACTCTTTCCTGACCCGTCAAGTCCATCAATGATAATAAAGCGCATATTCTCTCCATAAGTATCAAAATTCTCTTCATAAGTATAAAAAAATTATATGGTCAGTAAAATGTAGGTTATAACTGCTGAAAAACAGGCGGTGAGGTTATCCAGGCCTTTTGGTGTTATTGCTTCAAATATAGTGGCTACCAGTGCCACACTCACAATTACCATTGGTTGAATGGGCACTGCGTAATAAGTTAAAACTATCCATATGGTACATATGAGCACTACAAACATGGTCAGGGAGCCTTCCAAACTTTTGGTGTCCCCGGTAAGATTGTATTTTATCTTACCATACTTCATACCAACCACTGAAGCCATTCCATCCCCATAAGACATGGCTGCTATACCTACGGCTATAATCCAGGGCTGGTCAAAGAAAATGAGTGCCAGAACAGTCCAGGATATAGCATAGTATACCAGGCCCAGACCATGGCCTGAACCGGATATTTTGTCTTTTATTTTTAAGGGGGAATAGGGGCTTATAAGAAAAGTTAGGAGAATGAAGGGGGCAGCTGCCAGAAAGGCCATTACCCATCTGGATTGGAAGAGTGGTAATATAAATAAAACGTTACCTACCATGATGTGCAGGAACTTTCGACTGAAATTCGGGTGCTTTTTAAGCACTCTCTCTGAAATCACCAATATTAGTATCACATACGCATAAACAAGTATTAAACCCATGATGTCGCCGCTATCCATAAATCTTAGTACTTCCTCCCTATATAAGATAATTTGGATTTTTAATTGCGGGTCAATGGTTATGGCTTGGAGTGACTAACTAATGATAAACTCAACATGTACTAATATTGAATGAGATTGATGGCGAATGGGTAAAAATTCAGAGAATTGCCAAAGTTTATTAGTTATTTAAAGGATAGGAAAAGCTATGTACATCTGTTTGGAGGGAATTGATGGCTCAGGAAAATCCACACAGCTGGAGCGCCTGGGAAAATGGCTTGAAGACTGTGGTCTTAGTGTAACCCGTATCAGAGAACCTACTGATTCACCAGTTGGTCGTCTTATCCGGAAAATGCTCCAGGACCCAGGGGCCCAGGATGAGGGATTCCAGAGGACATTGGCACTCCTGTTTGCTGCGGATAGAACTCTTCTTATGGATACTATCTGTAAAGAAGAAGAAAAGAACCGGATTGTGATCAGTGACCGTTCATTTTACTCCAGTCTGGCTTATCAGAATGGTGAAGATTGGATTGCCCAGATAAATCAACATGCACTTGAACCGGATCTGGTTATACTTCTAGATCTGGAAATTGAAACTGCACTCACCAGATGTGAAGGTACCGATAGTTTTGAAGAGGCGGATTTCCTGGAAAGCGTCCGCCAAAGATACCTTAAACTGGCCCAGCAGCATGATTTTCTAGTGGTTAATGCAAATAATGGTGTGAACAAAGTACACAGTGATATAAAACGGATAGTGGCCCCTAAACTGGGTATGTGTATATAATGGGGTGATTATAGTAATAAAAACCCTGAGTTATGGTTCAGTATAAATGAACTCATTATTAAATAAAAATAGTTTCATATATCATTGTCTCTCATATATCATTGTGTTTTATTTCATCGTAATTCATTTTTTTACTCTTTTTATTTCGATTAAAGAGGTTAACAAAAAAAATATGGGTCCTTAAAGTAATAATAAGTAGAAAAATGGATTTAAGCTTAAAATTAGGCATTAAATTAAAAAAAATCAGAACATAAAAACATAAAAAAAAGGTGGAAGATTAATTAAGGAAAATTAACTTTTTTTAGGGATAATTAATCTTTTTCGAGTTCTTTTATGCGCTCGTTAAGAGCTTTTACAATGTGATCCTGGGCATTTTCCAAATTTTCTTTCGTTCCATAGAGTAAAGGGCCGTCATCAGTGTTTTTAAGTTCTAAATCGAATTTAGTTACAACTTCTGCCATCATTCTTTCAGTAACTCCATGAGGAATTCTCATTTCATACATCATATCTTCATCCATTGTATCACCTCAAACATTTAAAATTCTGGTGTTAAACTCAAATTTGTGTTAACATATCGTTTAATATAAAAAATATATTCATTTTATATGTTATTCTTTAGAAAATCCCTTACTGGTTCCAAAATATCAATTAAGGACTCAGAAACCCCATTTTTTAGATCAAGAGGGTGTAACTTGCCATCTCCATACATCTGTATCAGTTCTTCCTGGGTTAATTCCAGGTTTCCTCCAAACTTATCTGGTCGTTTTATAAGCAGGGTGTCTTTTTCACTGAATATGAAGTGATGTGCTATTTCCAAAACTGGATTTCCCTCAACTTCACCTGCCGGGCAGTAACTCTTTTTGATCTTTTCTGTAATTACCTCAGGTTCATCATCAATGGCTATGAAGTTCTCTTTACTGGAGGACATCTTATCCGAGCCATCGGTACCGTGAAGGAGTGGGGTGTGAATGCATACTGGAGACTGGAATCCCAGTTTGGGCAGGTTATCCCTGGCCAGCATATGGATTTTCCGCTGTTCCATACCTCCAACTGCCAGATCCACCTCTAAAAACAGCATATCCACCACCTGCATCAGGGGGTAAATGACCTCTGCCACCTTATGATCCTCTGCATCCCGGGTTATCTGAGCCATACTCCTCCTGGCCCTGGTCAACGTAGTGGAGAGTGCTAACTGGTAAACTTTCATGGTGTAATCTTCCCCTGTCTGAAAACTACTACCCAAAATAAATTCAGTATCCTCAGAGAGTCCTAATGCCCGGAAGCAGCGTTTATTATATTCAGAAATTTCTTTAATTTCCTCTAAACTTCCTTTGCCATTAAGGTAAGCATGAAGGTCTGCAAGGAGAATCTTAATCTTGAAACCAGCCTTCTGCAGGTCTATCATCTTCTTCACAGTGATGGCATGTCCCAGATGTACCTTTCCTGATGGTTCATATCCGATGTAGGCTGTTTTTGTATCTTTTACCAGTTTATCTTGGAGTTCTTCTGGAGTTACCACTTCTAGGGCGCCTTTTTCTATCGTGTTCATTGTTGAATCTGTGTCCATTGTTGTCACCATCGTTAGGTTATCTTTAGTGATTTTGAATTAAATCTTTCTAAATCTGGACTTTATTAATCTATTTTTGGAGGGATAATGTAAAGTTTTCCACTAATTTCAATTACTTCTACTTCTTCCCCTATATTTATACTGGTTAATTTGCTCATCATATTCAGATCTACGGGTTGATATGTTTCAGGGTGTAGTAACTGTATTTCAGTGGGAGTTTTGGAAGTAACTGTGGTGCTTTTCACATCTTCCTTACTGGCTACCTTCTCCAGGTTATCGTATTCACGCCATGATATGGAAATGTTTTCCATGGTATCCATATCCATGATTACGATCTTTCTACCGTTCACATCAATTACTTGGCCAATATGATCCTCATGGGTCAGAAAGTCTCCCTTTCGGAATAGGGGGAGACGAAGAGATATCCATATTCTATAAAGGTCTTTTCCTGCAGATTTATCCCTGCCCATGAGTCGTGGTGATTCTCCCATAATTCCACCCATCTGCTCTTTTAAGACATTTGAGATCTTCCTGGCAGCTTTGTATGATCCAAAGTAGTAATCAATTCCCTCTTTGATCTCTACTCTCTGTGATAGGTAGGCCATTCGATTGGTGCGGGATAATTTTTCAAGGAGATTTTTTATAATTTCATCCGCTTTCTGGATTTCCTCTTCTTCCAGGGATCTTTCATCAGCCCTTAGCTGTAGGACTGCTTCAAAGTACCCTGAAGCGTACTTACTGCATTCTGGGCAGGCATTACGGTTGAGTTTAACATTTATCTTAAATTCTCTTTCTATGGGTATTCCCAAAACATTACCCCTGGCTATTACCAGCATTTCCAGAATGGAACCCTTCTGATTAATGAGATCTATTTCCAGAGCCACATCATCTGCATCTTCATCAGGTACAGACTCCTGGGCTATGGTTTGTGCAATGAACTCTTCCTCAGAAAGCTCAGTTTCCATCCATTTATCACCCACGTGGATAGATGAACAGTGGGCGCACGATTCCACCTCTAATTCTGGGGGAATAGTGATCAGCTTGTTTCCATCAGCAAAACAGGAATAACATAGGCCCTTAAACAGTTCTTGGTCTTCTTTACCGCATTTAATACAGAACATGGTATCTAATCTTGATATTCATTTAATAAAAATTGTTTATAGTTTCAAAAAAGTAAGAATAAAAAAAAGGAATTTAAAGGGTCTTTAAAGGTGCCTTTGCCCCACATGCCTCACATTTAAGGAGGAATATGCGGTCTTCCCTTATTATTCTGGTATCGGGTCGGTTGCACTCATGGCACATGATGAACCGTTGTACATAGTCATCCATCCGGTCGTTAATCAGGTAATGGGTAAATTTTCCCTGCATTATAGCCCGGTTTCCTTCCAGGTTTCCTGCAGTACCCAGTTCCCTTAACAGGAATTTGAGGATGTGCTGGGGGTCCCGGTTCATTGCATCGGCTATTTCCCCGAAGTTCTGGATTATAGTCCTATTCCCCTGGATTAATGAGTAAGCCTTGGGAACTGAGAACCTTTTGGTCTCCAGTGCCTGTGGTGGTAATTGTTCAATGGCTCGGTCCAGTAATTCTTCATAATCGCTCATATTTAATACCTCCTTCACTAAAATTCGTAAAAACTGGTTAAATTAAATTTAACTTAAATAAAGAAAAATTTAGATAATTCCCATTTAGGCAACCTTCAGGTATCCTTGCTGGGGTTCATAAATGATTCCTTTACGTTTCAACTGGCGGATAAGGTCTTCTACCTTTTCCTCGCTCATATTATATCTATCTCTCATTTCAGTTATAAGTATGTTGGTGGGTGCCCGTCCGCCATACTCTTCTTCCAGTTCTTTGATAATTTCCTGAACTACTCTGATTTTATCCCGATCAGATTTAGGTGTACGCCCTTCAACCTTATCAATATCCACTTTACCTGTCTCTGGATCGTATCCCACGTTTTTCAGACAATTTTCCTGGAGGGTAACGGCACGTTTTGCATCTTCACGTGTTACTTCGGTTCCTAACCGAATTTTAGAGCTTGCTTCTGCTAATCTGACCAGAGCTTCCAGTTGTCTGGCTGTTATTGGAACTGGTGAGTCTTCTTCTGCGGATCCGCCACGCATACCTACGTAAAACTCTCGAAGTACATCCATGGCTTCATTGGTCAGGTGAGGATGAACATTTCTCCGGGCATAAGCAATATATTTCCTGAGAAGTTCCGGTTCGATATCGTAGGGAACTGCAGTATCCCGGTGGGTGTTAAGAATGTGGGTGGCCAATGCGCTGTCTCTTTCAACATCTGGTTTATCTTCAACCACAAATGTAAGATCGAAACGGGATAAAATTGTTGAAGGGAGGTTAATTTGTTCTGCTATTGATTTGTAACGATCGAAACGTCCGAATTTGGGGTTCGCTGCTGCTAAAACTGAACAACGTGAGTTTAAAGTAGCCATAATCCCTGCTTTGGCTATACTTATGGTTTGCTGTTCCAGGGCCTCGTGGATGGCGGAACGATCTTCAGGACGCATCTTGTCCAGTTCGTCCACACAAACGTTACCTTTATCTCCCAGAACTAGAGCACCTGCTTCTAATGACCAACCGCCGAATTCGTCTCTTACCGCTGCAGCAGTCAAACCTACTCCACTGGTTCCTTTACCACTGGTGTAAATACCCCGGGGTGCCAGTTTAGAAACGTATTTAAGCATCTGGGATTTACCAATACCTGGATCCCCTACAATGAGGATGTGAATGTCTCCTCTGATTCGGGTTTTATCATCCAGTTCTTTAGCTGAACCGCCGAATAATTGGAGGGCTATTGCCTCTTTAACATCCCTGTATCCTTTAATAGATGGTGCGGTGGAATTAATGATTTTGTTGTAAACATCGGGATTGGCAGCCAGCTCTTTGATTTTTTCCTCGTCTTCCGGTTCGATATGTAACTCTTCAAACTCCTGTTCCAGTGCACTGATGTAGTTACCATAAATATAATTATGAAAACGCTTTGTTTTTTCATCCCGGATGGTTTTCATGGTTCCAGTGATTCTTATCACGTCTCCAGGGGTTACAGTGTCCACCAGGTCATCTTCCAGAATAACGTTGATCTGGCGGGGTTGTTCACCTCCAGAGAGGTTTTCCAGGGGTTCTTGAACCTTGGTGTTCTGGGTGTCCAGGAATTCAGACTCTTCCTGAAGAATACGGAAGGAACGACCTCCACACTCCTGGCAGAGGGCGGGTTCGGTGATTATATTGCTCTTCTGCTGTACTTCATGGAGTCGCATGCAGCTACGGCATTCAAAAATAGCTTTTTGAATTCGAGGACGGATTTCATCAGTTTTACGGACAATTCCATCCACAGCAACGAACTTACCAATGTATTTACTCCTTAAGTAACGTAGAGGGATGTTGTTACGCACATTTTCGAAGCGAATATGTAATTCAGCGTTTTTCCTGAGGGGGTCAATGTTCTGAACAGCCTTGGAAGCAGCTTTGATTACTTCTTCTGGTTTTTCGATTAGCAGATCTGCTAGGTCTGGGTCGAACATTTCTAGTTCCACATAATCCACTAACACTGATCTATCCTCTGGATATTTCTCCAGGGCTTCGTAAACAGTGTCTTTATATTTAGTACTAAAGAATTCCTCGAACTTGGCCACAGGATTTTTAGTTTTATCAGTTGTAGTCTCGGCTGAAGTTTCCATCGTCTAACTATAATATCTTCTATTATAAAAAAATTCTCATGAAAAATAAAATTATTATAAAAGCCCATATTGGCTTTTTAACTCTTAAAAAATAAAAAAATAGACTAATAATTTACATAATTTATTTATAGGATATTAAACTGTTTTTTTCAGGAATTAATACAATTTAAACACGTATAATTGGTAATAATTAGTTATATGTTATTAATAATATTATTTTGGGTAATCTGGTTATATAGTTTTATAAAGTAGATATCTAGATATATTATTAAGAATATTTTATATAGCAGTTTTATATTCTGAATCAGTTTTATATTCTGAATATATCGCTGCTTTTGGGTAGAATAAAATAAATGTGATTTAAGGGTACCAATAAAGAAAAATAGGAAATTTTTAAAGAATTTCAAATTATTTAGTTAAAATAATGTTTTAAAAAACATACTTTTGAGATAGCAATTATGTAGTTTAACTAAGTAAAAATATAGCAATTCAGAATCCAAAAGGTGAATAAATGAAGAGATCAAGGTTAAGAATGTTCAAGGCTACTTCCATGACTATTTCAGTTATGGGGGTGTTGCTGATAGTGGCCACAGTGGCTATACTAGCCTACCTGGGATTCCAATCAGTTTCATCTTTCATATCATCAGATGCCAGTTCTAATAATGCTAATGAGCAATTAGCAGCACTTCAAACACAATATTCAAGTTTAAAGGCCCAATATGATGCTGTGAAGGTTCAGGTGCAGGCTACGGATAACACTCAATTAAAAACAGATTATAACAATGCAGATCTGGAGCTGGTTAAAACTCAATCAGCCATTAGTGATGTTTCAAGTGCTCTTTCAGTGGGTAAATCATCTGATGAGGTAAATTCGAGGATTAAAACAGCCCAAACACAATTGCAGACTGCTAAATCCAGTTTGGCAACCCTAAAATCAGAGATATGAAAAGTTTAATTAGAATGGGGCGATTAATGGAAATTTAATTGTTTATTGCCCTGTTAATTCTTTTTATTCGTTTTTTTAGGGTTTACCTATTTTTTAGGGCTTATTTATTTTACAAATTTATTTGTTTGATTATAAGCTTTTTATTTAATCTCTTTTTATTCCTCTTATTTATATAAAAAAGGCTCTTATTTTTGTAAAAAAGGGAATATATTATTAATAACACAATTATTTGCTGATGATACTTGTATTAAATGGTTATTCCTCAAAAAAAGTTAATTTTGCTTTCCTGCTCTCCTATAACCTCTACCCACCACGTACATTTCTCCACTTTTTTTCCGGGAGGATGGTGGTTTGGTGGTCCTGACAGTTTGAAAATTTTGTTTAATCTCTTTTAAGAGTTCAGGGTATCCTTCACCCTGGAAAACTTTCATAATTATGTTACCTTTATATTTCAGGATACTATCACTTATCTGCAGCACGGTTCTTGCCAGATCCATGGATCTGAGCTGATCCAAATCCTTAATCCCTGATAGTTTAGGGGCAGCATCGGATATGATCACCTGGGCCTTACCCTGCAGAGTACGCCTAATTTCATTTAAGGTCTCCTCATGGGTGAAGTCCCCCTTGATACTCCAGAAGTTTTCTTCTGGAAATGATTTCATCCGGTTAAGATCAACTGCAACTACTAAACCATCTTCACCAGTAGCTTCCAGGGCTACCTGGGACCATCCGCCAGGAGCAGCTCCCAGATCAACTATATTATCTCCTTTCTTAATTATTTTATATTTGCGATTTAATTGCAGTAGTTTAAAAGAAGCCCGGGAACGATAATCCTGTTTTTTAGCCTTCTTATAATATTCTTCGTTTTTCCGTTCTTTATTCCATTGAGTCATTTATTTTCTTTCTCCTCTAAAATTAAGTGCTTTGCAGATTGGATCTCCAATTTTAACTATATTAGCATCTAATTTACCCTCATTTAATTCTATGAGCATCACTGAAGGGTCTGATAGCCGGGGTACAGTTGGACTTCCAGGGTTGAGTAACAGCATATCTGGTAACTCTTTTATGAAGGACCAGTGGGTGTGACCAGTTATGAGGACTTCTACTCCCATTTCCAAACCTATGTAACGTAATTGTTGCGTATCTCCCCTTGGATAAACTTCACCATGAGCTAAACCGATTGTTATCCCTTCTAAATCTAATTTTTTTCTTTTAGGAAGATCCAAATCCATGTAGCGATCCATATTTCCCTGAACACAGATTGTAGGTGCTATTTTCTCCAGCTGATCTTTAATCTGGAGTGAAACCAAATCTCCGGCATGTAATATGAGATCTGTGTCTTCAAAAACTTCAAAAACGATCTCTGGGATATGATCTGTTCTTTCAGGAATGTGGGTATCAGAAATAACTCCTATTAACATTTCCATCTCCTTCATAATGATTTTTGATGAGTATTATTGGTAAAATTATAAAATTAGAATCTTTGCCTAATTTTTCAGATTAGATTTAAGTTTAAGATCTGAATTTATTTAATGTATAACTTTTTAATGTATAGAGTTTACTTCATTTCTAAATGGAGTTTACTCATCTATAATTATTGTCTCACTAATTTTATTTAATCCAATTTAATATTTAATTCGTCTATAAATTAATGGAATATTGGCCTTTATGATCAACCCGATCAATATAAATAGATGATCATGAGGTAATCAAGTCTACTTACAAATTATATATTAATATTTACCATAATCAACCATATTATTATAATCTATATATTCAATTATAATGGGTAAGGTTCAATTATATATTGAGTAAGGTGTTATACAAAGCGCAATATGTAATATGATTATTATTAATAGTTTAACAATTATTATTTAAGTGATTTTCATGCACGAAGTTATAGTATGCGAAAAACCAAAGGCATCAGAGAAGATAGCTGCAGCCATACCTGGTAAAGCAGTAAAAAAGAGTTATAAAAAGGTATCTTACTATGAAATTGATGAAGGTGGGAAGAAAACTACAGTACTCTCTGCTGTAGGTCATTTATACTCTTTATCTCCCCTGAAAAAGGAGAAAGGGCGCATGTTTGAGGTGGGATGGGTCCCACTATATGAGAAGGATAAAAGCAAAAAGTACGTTAAGAATTATATAGATGCCATTAAAAAATTCTCTAAAAACGCGGACCGATTTATTCATGCCTGCGATTATGATATTGAAGGGACATTAATTGGGTTTAATGCATTGAAGTACGCCTGTGGTGAAAAAAGCATTGATAATGCTGTACGTATGAAATTCTCCACCCTCACCAAAGAGGACCTGTTGAAGGCCTACAATGAACCAATTGATCTTGATTTCAATCAGGTTGACAGTGGAGAAGCAAGACACGTTTTGGATTTCATCTTTGGGGTGAACATATCCAAGCACCTTACTGATTCCGTGATGAAAGCCACCAGTCGTTACATACAACTTTCTGCAGGGAGAGTTCAAACCCCCACACTGGCTATTCTGGTTGAAAGGGAAAAAGAAATTCAGAGCTTCATCCCGGAGCCTTACTGGCTCATCAAGGCCAAAATTGAGAGGGACATAATTGCTGATCATAAAAAGGGAAAGATCTTCGATAAAAAAGTTCAGGAGGAGATACTCTCTGATTGTGAGGGGCAAGATGCTGTAGTAAGTAAAATAAGCGTTAAAGAAACCCCACAGTTACCTCCAGTGCCATTTGATCTGGGTTCCTTGCAGTCTGAGGCCTACGGGGTATTTGGTTTCAGTCCCAAGAAAACTCAGTCCATTGCTCAGAATTTGTATTCTGAAGGTTACACCTCTTATCCACGTACTTCATCCCAGAAATTACCACCTAGCATTGGCTATAAAAAGATATTGGGACAGCTGAAAAAGAATGCTGCGTTCAGGAAACAGATTGAAAAACTCCCTGAACCCATTAAACCTCATGAAGGTAAAAAAACCGATGAAGCTCACCCTGCCATTCACCCCACTGGCCTGGTACCTAAAGGACTGGGACGGGATTATCAGAAACTTTACGAGCTCATTGTATACCGTTTCATCAGTGTTTTCGGTGAAAATGGCCTCCTGGAAACCATGAAAACTCAACTGGATATTGGAGGTCAGGAATTTGCCTTCAGCAGGAAAAGAATGGCAAAAATGGGTTGGAGAGAACACTACCCCTACCGTAAAGTGGAAAATGATGAATTCCCACTACTCAAAGAGGGGGATCGGCTGGATGCCAAGGCATACTCTGAAGAAAAAGAGACTAAACCTCCTGCCAGGTACAATCAGGCTTCACTTATTCGAGAACTGGAAAAACGGGGACTTGGGACCAAATCCACCCGTGCTAATATAATATCTATTCTTTATGACCGGAAATATGTTGAAGGTAAAAAGATATCAGTCAACCAGCTGGGTGAACGTCTCATTGACACATTGAAAAAATATTCCCAGAAGATAACCAGTGAAGAGTTAACCCGAGAATTTGAAACCAAGCTTGAGGGCATAATGCAGGCTGAAGTTAAAAAGGATGAGATAATAACCGAAGCTAAAGAGGAAGTAAGTTCCATACTGGATGATATTGACGTAAACAAGATGAAAATTGGCCAGGAACTTTATGGAGCATACCGGGAAAGTATGATCGTGGGCAAATGCAAGTGTGGAGGCAACCTCATCATGATTAACTCCCCTAAAGGGGGTAGCTTTGTGGGTTGTACTTCTTATCCAGATTGTAAATCAACATACTCCATGCCCAGAGGTGCCACAGTTCTTAAAACAAAATGTGAAGAATGTGGGCTGCCAATGATATCCTTTGGAAAACCCAGGCAGAGGGCCTGCATGGATCCAAAATGTGGGCGTGAAGGTGAAGAACCTCTAAAGAATGAAGTGGTTGGTATCTGTCCCGATTGTGGAAAAGAACTTATAAAAAGAAGGGGTAGATATGGTGAATTTGTGGGATGCAGTGGTTTCCCACGATGCCGATACACCCGTTCACTGGAAGAAAAACAGGAACAAACAGGCCAAACGTCTGAAAAAACGTAAGATTTTTATCCCTATCTTTCCATTCTTTTTTATCCCTATTTCTCCATTCTTTTTATCTCATTTTTTTTCATTCCTATTATATCCCTTTTTTCTATTTTCTTTTATCAATTCTCCTTAATTCCTTTTAATAATAATAGATAATCGCCTTAATCATTTAATTTAATTATTAATCCATTAAGATGGATTCTCTTCATTTTCACGGGGTTCATCATCAAAAATGAAAATATCGTCAATTTTTACTTCTAAAACCACAGCTATATCATGAGCTAGTTTTAGAGATGGATTGTATTTGCTTTTTTCAAGAAAGACGATAGTTTCTCTTCTAACACCTACTTTATCTGCCAACTGGGCTTGAGTAAGGTTATGGCGAGCTCTATATTCTTTTATTTTGGTTTTCATTCCACATCGCCTGGGATTAATCTAAATTAATCTATGTCTCTTGCACACCTTGATCTAAGTCGCCATTACGGCTTATCTATGTCTCCTTTACGGTTTAAAATCGTATTGGCGATTAACATGGTAGAGGTCATGACAAAGATGGTAACACCCATTAATTCAATGGGGTTATGTATGTTCTGCGCCCAGTACATATTTATTACCAGGAAAGAAATGAACATTAGGGTTATATACCATGAATATGTCGTGGCGAATGTTCCTATCTTTCTTAAACGTTCATCCTGGGCTTTTTTATCCATTCCGACATAGATGAAAAAATTGGTTAAATAAGCAGTTGCGCCCAATAGAATGATAACAACCAATAAATCACTCATGGTTTTGGTAACCATCATGATTAACCCAGAAAACATTAAAGCAGCAGATCCAAGCCATATGCTTATATTTTGCAGGTTATAATTTTTACTTTCATTAATATTAGGATGTTTATCTTTGTTTTCTTCTTTTTTGCCTATTTTATTGTAAATTGGAACCAGGAATAGGAGGAAAAATGCAAAAAACACGTAATAAATCTGATTTTCAAATATATATCCCAAAAATCCTAAAATACCAAGTATTCCCCAGAAATAATTGAATTCTGTTTTCATTCTTTTCACCTTCATTTCGTTTGTACAAATATTTTCCTCAATAATGTTGTTTATTTACAACATTATGTTATTTATTTACAACATAATGTTAGATTTTTATAATATTATGTTTGATTGATCTAACATAATACTATTTAAATTTTGTGGTGAGTAATTAAATCACATCACAGTAATTAAATCATTAAAATACCTAGATCATTAACTGTATTGATTAACTGGAGACTAATAATCATTTAACACGATTCATGTTCTTTAAAATCGTTATAACTTCCTGTGATCTTATAAAAAAACCAACAGCAATTAACGATATGTTATAAAATACAAATCATGCTGGTGGGGTGGTAAGAGTATCTTTATTACTTAAAACTGTCCGGGATTTATAGGGGTGTAATACTAAAATCATTCAAAACTTATACTTTAAATAGTAAAAAGAGCCCAATATAAGATAATATACAAACACGTTTACAAATCAATCAGGAGTTACAAGTTTAGGTAATGGGGAATAAATATATGGACACAAAGAACATCTTAACCAAGCTAAAACCAATCATAATAGTCCTTCTCATATTTTCTTTAGTATTCCTCCTTCGAGCGGAGGCATCTGGTATCCCTGGGGTGCCAGATCAGATGAAAACTTATTTCCAGGAGGATAGTGGTCTTCCTTACTTCAGTGAAATGGATTCATACTATAACTACCGTTTAACTAATAATTTTATAAATCACGGTTATCTGGGAGATACTGTTAAAAATGGTACAGATTGGGACTTGCATTCATATTTCCCTCCGGGAAGATCCGCTGAATACCCTCCTCTACTCATGTGGGTCACCGCATTTTTCTACAAATTAGCTAATTTATTTGGGGACTTCCCATTACTGGTGGTCAGTTTCTGGACATCAACAATCATAGCCTCACTCTGCGTTATACCCGCTTATTTCTTTATCAAGAGCATAAGCAATGAATACGGGGGTATTGCTGCAGCGGTGCTAGTGGGAGTTTCCACATTCTATTTCTCCCACACCTTTGCTGGTTTCTTTGACACAGATATGTTTGGTATGGTTCTACCACTCCTGGTGGTATGGTTCTTCAGTGTAAGTATCACCACTACCAAAAACCGGAACAAAATGCTTTATGCGGTTTATTCAGCTATTTCAATGCTGTTATTTGCCTTAGCGTGGTCTGGATGGTGGTATATATTCTATCTGGTGATTGGTGTCGCGTTAGTGTACATGGTTGTCTCCAAATATATATTTGAGATGGATACTTTCAAATCATGGAAAGGTTATTCCAGCAAGAAACAATGGTTACTGGAACAACCAGTTCTACTCCCATTACTCATATTCGTGGTTTTAAGCTCAGTACTAATGTTCATATTCTGGGGAAATTTATTCTTCTCCCAGCTAACCGAACCTTTAAGCGTACTTCAACTTCAATCAGCTACCCAGGGCACAGCCTATCCCAATGTATTCATATCTGTGGGTGAACTGCAGATTCCAAGTGCGAGCACAGTGGTGCAGGATGTGGGTGGAATATTCCCATTTGCCTTTGGAATACTGGGACTACTGATGATCTTCTGGAACTTGAGGATCAAAAAAGATAAGGGAAAAGAATCCAAAAAAGGAAAAAACAAACCTCCTAAAAAGGATAGAAAACCTAGAAGGACAAGAAAATCCACAAAAAGTGAAAAACCCAAGGAAAGTAAATCTGAACAGAAAGGATTTGGAGGGATGATACCTCCTGAAAAACGGGGTAATTATCTGTATTATGCCATTCTTTTCTCTGTATGGTTATTAATCACAGCTTATGCGTTTACTAAGGGTGTAAGATTCGTAGAAGCATTTTCCCTCCCCATAGCGCTTTGTGCAGGAATTTTCGTGGGATTCATTGTGGATTACCTGAAAAATCAGATAGAAAAACCTGCGTACCAGTATATAGCAATTGCTTTAGTATTGGTACTGGTATGTTACGGTCCAGTAACTTCTGCCAATGCAGTTTCCAACTCAGTAGTGCCTGGAACTGATGATGCAATGGTCAATACACTTACCTGGGTAAAAAATAACACCCCTTCCAATGCAGTAATGACATCCTGGTGGGACTATGGACACCTATTTGCTGTGAAGGCAGATAGGGGAGTCACATTTGATGGAGGTTCCCAGAACAACGCACGTGCATACTGGGTGGGCAAAGCATTATCTACTAATAACGAAGCCCTTTCTGCAGGCATACTCAAGATGTTAGCGTCCAGTGGTGATAATGGTTATATGGCAGTGGAAAACTTCACTAATAACACCGGTAAAACCGTTGAAATTATGGATAAAATCCTGGTTGTTGATAAAACTTCAGCCCAGAACATACTGACCTCTCAGTATGGTATGACCACCCAACAGGCGCAGAATGTCTTACAGTACACTCATCCGGCTAATGCAACACAGGATCTATTCGTCACCAGTCTGGACATGGTTGGTAAAGCTGGCTGGTGGTCCTACTTTGGAAACTGGAACTTCAACAGCAAAAATTCCACTAACTCCATCTATTCACTGGCACAGGCTAATGCCACCAGTGAAAACAACGTAGTTACCATTCAGGGTGAGAATAATGTAACAGTCCAGATTAATGGTACCAACGTTACTGGCGGTCTGCAAGTGAGTAAAAACAAGATAGCACCACCTCATCGCCTGATAATTGTCTCCAATGGTACAACTGCAGTGGATACTGTTGTTAACAACCAGAGCTCATTTTCTATACTGGTAGTTAAACAGGATAACAACTTGATTACAGTGGCGATGAGTAAGGATTTGGAAGACTCCATGTTCACCCGATTGTTCTTCATGCAGGGAGCTGGATTAACCCACTTTAAACTGGCCCATAAGGAACCTGCTGAAGGAATATCCGAAGTCATGGTGTGGAATGTGAGTTAACTAACCCCATTCCCACACTTTTTTTTATTTTGATTAAAACTTTTTTAAGTGGGAAATTCAATACTAGAATTAGTGCAAGTTTTTAAGAGGATTGCAATATAACAGTAGATATAATAGATTTTTAAAATATTGACAGTTTATACTCTTATTTTAAAGTGAGCTTTATGGATATCGAAGACAAGATCCGCAAGATCGAAGAGGAGATCACCAAAACTCCCTACAACAAGGCCACATCCCACCATATTGGGAAGTTAAAGGCTAAAATCTCGAAGTTAAGGGAAGAATCAATAAAAAGAGGTTCATCCGGTACTAAAGGAAGAGGATTCACCCTTAAAAAGAGTGGAGATTCTACTGTGGTTCTGGTAGGCTTCCCTTCAGTGGGAAAATCAACCATACTCAACCAGCTCACCAATGCGCAGTCTAAAATAGGAGCTTATGAGTTCACGACCCTGGATGTCATCCCTGGAGTTATGGAGTACCGTGGAGCTCAAATACAGATTTTTGACATTCCGGGTATAATAGCTGGTGCTTCCAAGGGGAAAGGTAGGGGAAGAGAGATCCTCTCTGTGGCTCGTAATGCAGACCTCATAGTAATGGTTCTGGATGTTTTTAACCCGCACCATCAGGAACTGATCATGGATGAACTGATTAACATTGGAATCAGACCTAATCAAACCGCCCCTGATGTTAATGTGAAACGAAGAAAAATAGGTGGAGTTAAAGTGGCATCCACCGTACCCCTCACCCACATGGACGAGGGAACAATCCGTTCCATACTCAATGAGTACGGGGTGCACAGTGCGGATGTACTGATTAGGGAAGATGTTACCCTTGATCGCTTCATAGATTCTCTGGATAATAGTATTGTATATGTTCCGCTCTTAAGGGTGGTGAACAAAATAGACCTGGCAGATCCATCTTACCTGAATGATCTTCAGCAAAACATGCAGAATGCACTCTACATAGCTGCGGATAAGGGAATGATGGTGGAAGAGCTTAAAGAAGAAATTTTTGACCATTTAAAACTTATCAGAATTTATCTTAAGCCTCAGGGTAAGAAAGCTGATCTGGAAGATCCCTTAATCGTGAGAAAGGGGTCCACTGTGGAGGACGTGGCTGGTAAGCTGCACCGTGAATTCCTTAAAAACTTCCGTCATGCGAAAGTATGGGGCAATTCTGTGAAATTTCCAGGTCAGAAGGTAGGTCTGGACCATGTGATGGATGATAAGGATGTTTTACGTTTAATTATCAAGAAATAATTATTGGAGATTATTCCTAAATATTTTTATAAAATCCTAAATTGTTTATAAAAAATTATCCTAGATATTAATAAAGAATATCCATAATCAAAATGTTTAATTTGGAATTATTTACTGTGTCAATCACATTAATGAGGTGCAAACAATGAAACTGGATGATATCATAGTCTCAAAGGGAATAGTAGCTGGATACATGGAAGAACTTTTAGATTACATGGAAATGGATGTTGCCATTGGTGGAGGAGGACCTTCTGGTCTCACCGCCGGATATTATCTGGCCAAAGCAGGATTTAAAGTAGCCCTATTTGAGAAAAAGCTCAGTATGGGTGGTGGAATGTGGGGTGGAGGTATGATGTTCAACAAGATCGTGGTCCAGGAAGAAGGAAAACGTATCCTTGATGAAATGGGCATCCGCAGCCAGGAATATCAGGAAGGATACTATCTGGCAGATTCGGTAGAATCCGCTTCCACCATCTGTTCCAAAGCATGTCAGGCAGGACTCAAAGTCTTCAACCTCATGGAAATCGAAGATGTGATGATCAAGGATAAAGGTGTGGAAGGCCTGGTAATCAACTGGAGCCCGGTTGAAATGGCAGGACTACATGTGGATCCCATCACCATCGGAGCCCGGGCAGTGATAGATGCCACAGGACACCCCTGTGAAGTGGTGAAGGTTCTGGAGAGAAAAATGGAAGCCCCCCTTAAAACTGAAACAGGTAAAATAATGGGAGAAAAATCCATGTGGGCAGATGTTGCCGAACAGAGGATAATGGGTAACGTTACTGAAGTATACCCTGGAATGTACGTCACAGGGATGGCAGCCAATGCAGTGCATGGTTCACCCCGTATGGGGCCCATATTTGGTGGTATGCTCTTATCTGGGGAAAAAGTAGCGGAAATCTTGATTGAAAAACTGAAATGAGTAACTGTAACGGTTACTTAATGAACAATTATTGGTAATGGTTTTAAAATGATCATACTCCTTACTGGAACTCCTGGAACCGGCAAAACAACCATTTCCCATTTGCTGGCCGAAAAGTTAGGCTGCCAGCTGGTGGATATCAACCACCTGGTTGAAGAAAAACACTTATACACTGGTTTAGACCCTGAAAAAGACTATAAAATCGTGGATATGGATGCTTTAGAGAAAAAGCTTTTTCAAATCGTTGGTTTGCAAAATGCAGTTGATCTTAAAAAGGATTCCATCAAGGATTCCACTAAATCTTCCATTAAATCTTCCATTAAATCTTCCATTAAATCTTCCATTAAATCTTCCATTAAAGCTTCCACTAAGGATTCCCTTAATGATTCCAGTAAAGATCTCTCTATAAATTTCACTAAAAATTCATGCATAATAATTGAAGGCCACCTATCCCATTATTTCCCCCTGGCTGATCTGGTGGTTGTTTTCCGGACTGAACCTACTACTCTCTCAGAAAGACTCCAGAAAAGAGGATGGAAGGAATCTAAAATCCGCGAAAACCTGGAAGCCGAGGCCCTGGATATTTGCACATGGGAAGCACATGAAATACATCAAGAGAAAGTACACGAAGTTGAAACCACTAAGATAACTCCTGAAGAAGTAATTGATGTTATTTTAGAGATTATTGATGGAAAAAAATCATTTCCTGTGGGCAATATTGATTTTTCAGAGTATTTAGGTTCCTAATACTCCTGAAATCAATAAAAAACAGGATAACCTCTTGCAGGGAAAGCTTTTTAAGGGGTAAAAAGATAAACTAAAACATTATTCTTAAGTACAGTTTCAGGCTTTTGGGAATCAACCCCTAAAATTCACACTCTCTGAAAACTTAAGATCTCCGTATTCTGGCATTTCTAATGTTCCACAAGGGGTATATAATTTGAGAAGGGGAAGAAGACCGCAATGGATGATAAAAATAGCTTCAGAGCGCATGGAAATTCTCTTCCAACGTGCTGAGGAAGAATTTGCTCTTCACCCTGAACGTTCCAATAGATATTTGGAAATGTCCCGAAAAATAGCCACCAAGTACAACCTGAAAATGCCATCCTCATGGAGGGGAAGGTTCTGCAGGAACTGTAATCATTTCTTGAAACCGGGTTCTAATTCTCAGGTTCGTCTGAAAGACTCAATGGTAAACATAAAGTGCATGGAATGTGGAGAAATCATGAGAAAGCCTTACATTAAAGAAAAAAAGGCAAAACGGAGGAATAAAATTGAATCCCGCACATTCCAAGAAGGAACTGATGCATAGATCCCTTTCAACTATTACATTAAACATAGGTAAATCCGGAGTTAACTCCGGTGTTATGGATGAAATAAATCGCCAGCTTAAAGAAAGAGAAGTGGTGAAGCTCAGATTTTCCAAGGGTATATCCCTTGAGAAAGAAAACTATATTACCCACATCATTGAAAAATCAAATGCTAAACTCATTGATTTTAGAGGTAACGTTGCAGTAATCTTCAAAAAAAAGAGATAATTAGGAGGATAATATGACTACAATTTACGATGTACCTGCCGACTCGCTCATTAGCGAAGTCGCTAAGGAGTTAAGTGAAAACAAAAAGATAACCCCCCCAGAATGGACTCCATTCGTTAAAACAGGGGTTCACAAAGAGAGAAGGCCAGAGAACCCAGATTGGTGGTATGTGCGATGCGCATCCCTACTGCGCAGGGTTTACATAGATGGTCCAGTGGGAATAAACAGCCTTAGAACCTATTACGGTGGTAAGAAGGACAGAGGCACCAGCCCTGAAAAATTCAAACGTGGCAGTGGTTCTGTAACCAGAACAGCCCTTCAACAGTTAGAAGAAGCAGGTTTTGTTGAAAAACGAGAAGATGGTCGTGTGGTAACTCCTGCTGGAAGATCTTTCATGGATAACGCATCCTTTGAGATAAAAAAGGATATTCCCCAACTGGCAAAATATTAATCAAATAAAGAGAATTAAATTAAAAAAATAATTGACATGCTTTAGTAGGATATGGAGGTATTAAATGAGCGATATTGAGGAAATACGGCGTAGGAGAATGCAAGAACTGCAACAGCAGTCAGCTCAACAGGCTCAACAGCAAGCTCCAGATGCCCAATCCCAAGAACAAATGCGCAGGGAGCTGGAGGCTCAGAAGAGACAGGTTATGATGCAGATACTCACCCCTGAAGCGCGCAGTCGCCTTGCCAACCTCCGTCTCACCAAACCCGAGTTTGTGGATCAAATTGAACTGCAACTCATCCAACTTGCCCAAATGGGTAGAGTATCGTCAAAAATCACTGATGATCAGCTTAAGGAATTACTCCGTAAGTTAACTGGTCAAAAAAGAGAAATTAACATCACCTGGAAATGAAAGCCGCAGTACTCTACAGCGGAGGTAAAGACAGCTCATTAATGGCAGTCATACTAAAACGCTTAGGATACAAGGTGGAACTTTTAACAGCCAATTTTGGTGTTTTCCATTCCTGGAAATCAGCAGCAAACTCTGCATCATGTTTAGGATTTAAACACCAGATTCTGGAGGCAGACTCCACCCTCCTGGAAGGAGCGGTGAACATGATACTGAAGGATGGCTTCCCCAACAATGGAATAAACTACCTGCACCGGGAAGTCCTGAGATTGGCTGCAGAGAACTATCCCTTAGTGGCTGATGGCACCAGAAGAGATGATCGGGTGCCTAAACTAAATTCCGCGGAAATACAAAGCTTTGAAGATTCTAAAGGTGTACAGTACCTGAATCTTGCTGGCTGGGGTCATAAGACCATAAACCAGCTGTCAGAACAATTTTTCACCGTGGTGAAAGAACCCACAAGCATGGAAAACAACTCTGACTATGAGATTGAAATAAGATATCTCATAGCCCAGCGTGAAGGTGAAGACACAGCTGGTAAATTATTTCCCCCACATATACAATCAAGAGTAATAGGATGGAGAGAAGATGAGCAGAAATAGACCATTAGCCAAAAAGTTAAGATTGGCAAAGGCAGGCAAGCAGAACAGGCGTGTGCCTCTATGGGTAATGATGAAGACCAACCGTAAGGTACGAACTCACCCTAAAATGAGACACTGGAGAAGAAGTAGTCTAAAGGTATAAATATCTTAATATAGGAGTGACAGAGATGGAAAGAATTTACGTTATACCCCTTCGGGATGCAAAAGTAGCTCCCCGTACCAAAAGGTCACCTAAAGCAACTCGTGTTGTAAGGGAATTCATTCAGAAACACATGAAATCCGACGATGTCAAAATGGACGAATCGGTCAATGAAAAAATATGGGAAAGGGGAATTCAGAAAATACCCCCTAAGATCAAAGTTAAGGCAACCAAAGACGAAGATGGTTCCGTACTGGTCACCCTAGCTCAATAGGTGAACTCCTATGATTAGGAGAGTTAATCTGGCAGGCAATCCCAACCTGGGTGTTTACATCGCAGTTACTGATAAAGTGGCTCTAGCACCACCTAATTTGGGAGATAAAATGGTGGGAGTGGTTGAAGAATCCCTTCAAGTCCCGGTAATAAAAACCCCCATCAGTGGAAGTAGCCTTGCCGGTGCCCTGGCAGTAGGAAACTCCAGGGGATTTCTGGTATCCCGGTATGCTTTTAACACTGAAGTAAACGCCATCAAGGAATTTGGTTTAGAGGTTGAGCGGATACCTGACAGACTCACTGCAGTGGGTAACATTATCCTGGCCAACGATCACGGAGCCATGGTGAATCCACTACTATCTGATGAAGCAGTGGATGTGGTCTCTGAGACCCTGGATGTGGAAGTGGTCCGAGGCAGTATAGCTAATTTCAAGATCACTGGATCAGTGGCTGTTGCTACCAACAAAGGAGCAATGGTCCACCCACAAGCAACATCAGATGAATTAGATTTCCTGGAAAAAACCATGAATGTTCCTGTAGATGTGGGAACTGTGAACCAGGGAATGAAACTGGTGGGAGCAGGCACAGTGGCCAACTCCAATGGAGTGCTGGTGGGAGAAAGGACTACTGGTCCTGAAATGGCAAGAATAGAAGAATCATTAGGTTTTCTTGAGGAATTATTATGAAGACAAAAATATTTAGAGTTCAAGGTAAGTTCGTCATGGGCGACAGATTTAAACCTTTCACCAAGGAACTGAAAGCCACTGGTGAAAACGATATTAAAGAAAAGATCTACTCTGAATTTGGTAGCAAACATCACATTGTGCGCAACCAGATACACATAGAAAAAATAGAGGAAATCTCCGCTGAAGAAGTTCAGGATACCCTAATCAAAGCCCTGATTTCGGAGTGAACAACATGGAAGACCGACAAAGGCTAGAAGAGATTATAAACGAACTCAATGCTTACAAGGCACAGGCTGACATGCTGAACCAGCAAGTGGAAACTCTTAATGCCACTATATCTGACATGACCATAGCCCAGGAAACTCTGGAAGCTATTAAAGGGAAAAAGTCACCTGAAACCCTGGTACCAATTGGTGCGGGTTCATTTTTAATCACTGAAATCAAGAACACTGAAGAGGTAATTGTTGGTCTTGGATCTGGTGCTGCGGTTAAGAAAAGTATTGATGATGCTAAGATGAGCATTGAAGAGCAGAAAAAAGAGCTGGATAACATCATGCAGAAGATGATGTCCGATCTTACCAAGATCAGCCAGATCATCACTCAGAAAAGCCCTGAAGCTGAAGCTCTCATCCAGAAAATTGAAGGTACACCAGGTAATGGTTTACCCTAAATTTTATTACTTAAATTTTATTCTCTTAAAGCTCCAAACTTCAAAATTCCCTATTATACTAATCTTTTTAACTTACAGATCAGCATCCTTAAGGAGTGAATCTTTTGTTTGAATCTTTGAAAAAGAAGTTTTCCGGAACCATTGGAAAAATTTCTGATGAACTATCTGAAGAGGAAGAAGCTGCTGAAAAAGAAAAAATCTCAAAAGCTGCTTCAAAGGTAGATGAAGGAACTAAAAAAGCCGAAACAATTTCCGGCAAAAAATCTGAAGATAAAAAGGCTAAAACAGCTCCTGAAAAAGATGAAAAGCTTGAAACTTCTGGAAAAGACGAATCCGGTGCGGAGTCCTCTGAAAACACTGATGAAGAAAAGAAATCTCGTTTTTCATTTTTCCGCAGAAAATCTGACTCTCAAGAAGAAGATTCAAAAAAACCGGACAAAGATGAAACTAATTCTAAAAAAGTGGGAACTGGTTCTAAACTGAAAACTGATTCTTCTGCTAAGACAAAAGATACAGATTCTGTAGCCGATGCTGGAGATGATGTAACCGATTCTGGAAAGTCAACGGATTCTGAAAAAGATAAGGGAAAATCTGGAAAGGATGAAGATGAACCTTCTGGTTTATTCACCTTTGCCACCCACAAAACCATATCTGAAAAAGATATTGATGATATTCTTTTTGAACTGGAATTAGCCCTTTTAGAGGGTGATGTTGCCATGGAAGTGGCTGAACAAATCGTCAAATCAGTTAAGGAAGATCTGGTGGGTCGCAAGATCAAAAGACGAAATGATGTGGCCGAATTCACACGAGAAGCACTTAAAAAGGCAATATCTGATATACTTGTAGTGGATGGTCCCAACTTGGAGGAACTGGTTCAAAATGCCAAAAAAACGGGTGAACCCCTCAAAATAATGTTTGTAGGAGTTAATGGAACTGGCAAGACTACAACCATTTCTAAAATTGCAGATCATTATGTTAAAGAAGGTTATTCTCCAGTTATTGCTGCTTCGGACACTTTCCGTGCAGGAGCCATTGAACAGATATCTTACCATGCTGAAAAAGTGGGTGTGAAGATCATCCGCCACCAGAAAGGTGCAGATCCTGCAGCAGTGGCCTACGATGCAGTGGAACATGCAAGGGCCAAAAAGAAAGAACTGGTCCTCATAGACACCGCTGGAAGAATGCAGACCAATATTAATCTTATGGATGAAATGAAAAAGATCCAGAGGGTGGTAAAGCCGGATCTGGCCATATTTGTGGGTGACGCACTCACCGGTAATGATGCAGTGGAGCAGGCCCGTAAATTTGATGATGCAGTGGGAGTGGATGGGATCATACTCACCAAGGCTGATGCCGATGCCAAAGGTGGTGCAGCCCTGTCCATTGGGCATGTGATAAACAAACCCATACTGTTTTTAGGTGTTGGCCAGGGTTATGGGGATATTATGGAGTTCCACCCCGATTGGATGGTGGAACAGGTTTTAGGGGATTAATGTTTAAATTAATCCAACAGAAAATAGTTTAATTAATTTAAGCCTATTTTTTACTTATTTTTCTATTTTTTTATTTCCTATTTTTACTTACTTATCTTAGATTACTTTTTACCACCGTATACTCCGAACATGTAATATTTCCACACCACATCCACCTCACAGAATCCTGCCTCTTCCAACCATTGGACATGACTACGTAGGGGCGAAGGGAAATCTTCTTCTCTGTATTTGGGTAACCAAATCGTGTCTATTTCTTCCTGAGTGTGGCTCTTTAACATGAACTCCACCCACTTATCCATATAAACCTGGTTAAGGTGAGGATTGGATCCCAACACGTTATCTGCATTGTAGAATACTCCTCCCTCTTTAAGGAACTCCTTTATTCTACAGTAGAATGATTTCTGTTCCTCAGGCTGCAGGTGGTGCAGTGCCAGGGAGGATATAACTGCATCATATTCTCCTTTAAAGTCAAGTTCCCTGAAATCAGCTCTTATAAACTCCACATCATCATAAATGGAAAGTTTAGTCTTTGCCATTTTAATCATATTCTCTGCCAGGTCTACACAGGTGATATATGAATTTGGATACCTCTTTTTCACCTCTTGAGATATGTTTCCTGTGCCGCAGCCCAAATCCAGAATCTTGATTTTTTCTTTCCCGTGGAATGGGAGTGAGAGCACCAGTGAATTAATCATACTCTCATAAAATGGAATTAATGTTCTTATAAGCTCGTCAAATTCTTCTGCTTCTTCTTCGAAGTGGTCTTTAACGTTTTTCATATTATAACCTGGTGATGGTTTTACTTAAAAATCTTTATTTCCGTTATTATCAACTTTACTTTCCCACCTTTTAATTTTAATCAGGATAATGATAATAATTGTATCTATGTAAGATATCCTAATGAGATGTCACGTCTTACAGATGTCACCTTTTTTAAGGTTGGGCTCTAAAATGTTTTTTAACTAGAAATGTTTTTAATTATATGAAAAAATACTTTCAATAAAACTTATTGATATGATTAGAGGAGAATTAATCCATGTTAGGTGAAAAAGAACTCATAAAATTATTCCCGGAATTTGCGGAACTGGTGCAACCTTCTGGCATAGACCTTCGGGTGGACCAGGTTTACCAGCAAAAAGGACCAGGATCTTTAATTGACAACGAGAAGAACCTTCCTGAACTTGAAAAACTGGAACCCCCACTTTACACCCTGCAGCCCAAGACAGCTTACAGTGTGACCATCGATAGAAAGATAAAAATTCCCAAAGGATACTCTATGCTTTACCTGCCCCGCTCCACACTCCTGCGTTCTTTCATAAGCATCCACACTGCAGTGGGTGACCCTGGTTTTTATGGTACACTGCAGTTTCAACTGGTGAACCAGGGAGAATTCCCATTCACACTTAAACGTGGTGAAAGAATTGCCCAGGGTGTTGTTTTCCCAGTGGAAGGTTCTGGAGAGTACAATGGCAGTTATCAAGAAAAAGAATAGTAAATTTTCTATTAATTTTGCATAAATAGGGTAAAATGTGATTTAAAAATTTCAAATTACCCTTTCCTATATTTTTTATATTTTTTTTATAACGCGTTATCCAGTTCATCTACAGCCTCTGGATTGGCCAGTGTACTTATATCTCCCACATCTTCTCCTTTAACCTTGGCCTTAATCACCCGGCGCATGATCTTCCCCGAACGGGTCTTGGGTAAGTCATTTACGAAGTTAACGCAGGCAGGACTGGCCACTGGACCGATTTCCTCACGTACATGTTCCCTGAGGATGTGTTTCATACGTGGGTTTGGTTTAAACCCTTCTTTTAAGGTGATGAAACTGCATATTTCCTCACCCTTAACCGGGTCTGGTTTTCCCACCACTGCAGCTTCAGCCACAGCATCATAGCTTACCAGGGCAGATTCAACCTCAGCAGTGCTTATACGGTGACCAGCAACATTCAAAACATCATCTTCCCTTCCCTGTATCCATAAATATCCCTCTTCATCTATACGGGCCACATCTCCACTGAGATACATTCCTGGAAATCTGCTCCAGTAAGCATCCACGTAGCGTTCAGGGTCCTGATACAGTGTACGGAACATTGCTGGCCACGGAGTTTTAATTACCAAGTGGCCTCCACCTTTGGTTACTGATTTTCCATCATCATCCACCACATCTGCTTCCACTGTGGGAAATGGTTTAACTGCTGACCCCGGCTTAAGCGATGTGATGGGTAAAGGTGTTATGAGATGCATTCCAGTTTCAGTCTGCCACCAGGTGTCCATAATAGGGCATTGACGGTTACCAATGTGTTTATGGTACCACATCCATGCCTCAGGGTTTATGGGTTCACCCACGCTCCCTAAAATTCTTAAAGATGTCAAATCATGTTTCTGGGGCCATTTTTCCCCGTGTTTCATGAACATTCGGATGGTGGTGGGGGCAGTGTAGAATACGCTCACCCCGTACTCCTCGATGATCTGCCACAGGCGGTCTGGCTCAGGATAATCAGGAGCACCCTCGTACATCACCGAAGTAGCACCCATTAAAAGAGGTGCGTAAACAATGTAGCTGTGGCCGGTTATCCAGCCAATGTCTGCGGCACACCACCATATGTCCTCATCTTTAAGGTCAAATACCATCTTGAGTGTGGTGTAAATACCAACAGCATAACCTCCATGAACATGAACAACTCCTTTGGGTTTTCCAGTGGTCCCGGAGGTGTATAAAATGAATAGTGGGTCTTCGGAATCCATTACCTCAGTGAGGCATTCCCTTTCCTGGTTCTTAATGATTTCATCCCACCACAAATCTCGACCATTTTTCATTTGAACCGGGCAGTCAGCATGGCGCACCACAATTAGTTTTTCCAGGGAGGGAATATCATCTAAAACCTTATCCACATTTTCCTTGAGGGGTATAACCTTTCCTCTGCGGTAAAATCCATCCACTGTTATTGCAACCTTCACTTTGGCATCGTTAGCTCGTTCTTTGAATGCTTTGGCCCAGAACCCTGAGAAAACCACACTGTGTACTGCTCCGATCTTGGCACAGGCCAGCATGGCAATGGGTAACTCCAGTATCATGGGTAGGTAAATTGCTACACGATCCCCTCGACCAACACCCAAACCTCGCAGGGCATTGGCCATCTGGTTAACCCTTCTGTAAAGATCCTGATAGGTCATCTTCTTAACCTGGCCCAATTCACCTTCCCATATGTAGGCCACCTTATTTTTACGCCAGGATTTCACATGTCGGTCCAGGGCGTTATGGGTAATGTTAAATTTGCCCCCACAGAACCACTCTGCATGGGGGGATTCCCATTTTAAGACGTCCTGGTAGGGTTGAAACCATTCCAGCTCCCTGGCAAGTTCGTCCCAGAACCAATCGGGATCATCAAGAGCCCGCTGCAGTAGTTCATCATAATCCTTAATCCCGTAACGTTTCATCCATCTCTGGATGTTGCTATTTTTTATTAAATCTTTTCCTGGTGGGAATATTCTGTTCTCATGAAGCAGGGCATCTAATCCGCTGGAAATATTAACCCCTCCTGTAAACCCCTTATTCAGTTTAATGTACCAAACCTGCTACCTTTATTTAATTATGTTGCATCGGTTTCATAAATTTTTTTCATAGGATTAATTTCATCACAGGATTAATTTCATTAATAAATTTATAGGGTACTTACAAGGTACTTCAGGATACTTACATGGGTTATTGCCTGTTTATGATTTAAACCATTATCACGGGTTTGATCATATGTCCATCATTTAATTATACCGGAAGCTCCATAGTTTAATCATGCAAACTGCGGCCCGGATTAAATTGGCAGATGCACTGGTTAAAATACTGGAAAAAGAGGAAGTTAAATTCATATTTGGCTATCCTGGGGAGCAAATTCTCCCTTTTTACCAGGCACTCCAAAAATCTTCAATAAAACATGTTTTAATGCGTCATGAACAGGGAGCAGCACATGCTGCTGATGGATATGCAAGAGCATCATCCCAAATAGGAGTGTGTGTGGCAACTGCCGGACCTGGGGCATTAAACATGGTAATGGGTGTGGCCACAGCATACAAGGACTCAGTACCATTACTGGTTATCACTGGTGATGTTTCATCCCAGCTTAAGGGTGAAAATGTATTCCAGGACGTAGATATCAACGCTGTTTTTCGTCCCATCACCCTCCAGAGCCATCTAGTAGATGACCCTGAGAAGGGAGTTAATCTTCTCTTGAAGGCAATTTCAACCCTAAAAAAGGGTAAAACCGGCCCAATCCATATTAATTTTCCTAAAGATATTCTCCAGGAAGGGATTGATCCGGTTTTACTGGAGCGGGAGATGGACTTAAAACCTGTAAATGAGGGGATTAAACCTGTAAATGGTGAAAATGAATTAAAACAGGTCAAAAAACTATTTGAAAAATCTCAAAAACCATTGATCTTAGCTGGAGCAGGAGTGCTCTGGTCTCATGCAACTTCAGATCTCCAGAATTTCGCAGAAAAACACCAGGTCCCCGTAGTAACTACTTATCATGCTAGAGGAGTACTAAGTGAAGATCATCCCCTTTCTTTAGGGCTTATTGGCCTGCGAGGAACAGAGGCCGCCAACTTCGCAGGGGAAAACGCAGACCTTATACTGGCACTGGGGTGCAGATTATCCGAAAGAACCCGGAAAGGACTGGGCAAAGGACCAGTTATTCAGGTGAATCTGGATGAATCAGTTTTAGGGGGTGATGTTGATATCATGGGAGATGTTCAAGAGTTCCTGGATGAAATCAAAAAAACTACCCCTGAAAACACTGATAAATGGTTAAAAGAACTCCAGAACTATGATAAAACTCATGAGGTATACACAGACTTTGAAGAAACTCCCATAAAACCACAAAGAGCCATCAGGGAGATATTGGAGGGGATGGATGATTCAATCCTGGTTAATGATGCTGGAAGCCACACCACATGGGTAAATCTGCTCATGAAAGCTAGGGAACCATCTTCACTAATTTTTTCCGGTGGATTCGGACCTATGGGATATGGGATCCCTGCAGCAGTAGGTGTAAGCCTGGCAAAACCCTCCAAGAATGTGGTGGTAGTGGTGGGAGATGGAGGGTTCCAGATGAACAGTCAGGAGCTGGCAACAATTGCTGGAATGAATCTACCCATTACAATTTGTCTTTTGAACAACCGGTCCTTAGGTATCATCCGCCAGTGGCAGGAGCTATATTATGATGGATCGTTCCAGGTGGAACTGGATAATCCTGATTTCGTGAAACTGGCCAACGCATACCATATAAAGGCCATTATGGTTGATTCTCCACGTGATGTTTTAGCTGCTGTACGGGAGGCAGTAAAACTTAATAAACCAGTACTTATAGAGATAATAATTGATGAAAATGAAGACATTCCCCTCCCTTAATGAATTCATGAAGATTTTACTTTTTCAGGTGATAAGATGAATGTATTACTTATTAACCCACCTTATTTCAATTCTAAGTATAAATTTATAGGATTAGTTGCACCTCCATTAGGTATTGCTTATATGGCTGCAGTATTGGAGGAAAATGATATTGATGTGAAAATAATTGATGCAGCAGCCCTTGAAATGAGCTGGAAAACTCTGGAGACGGAAATCAAAACAATATCACCCGATCTTGTGGCAATCACGGCCCTAACTCCCACTATTGATAAAGCACTGCAAACAGCAGAACTGGCCAAAAAAACATGTCCCCATGCTACAGTGGTTATAGGGGGATACCACCCCACCTTCAACTACCAGGAAATGCTGGAGAAGGATTATGTTGATATTGTGGTAATGGGTGAAGGGGAGTACACCCTCCTGGACCTGGTGGAAACCCTGGATGAAGGCGGAGATCTTAAAAATGTGCTGGGAATTGCTTACGCAGGTGGAGTGAACCCTCCAAGGCCTCTTATTGAGGATCTGGATGAACTACCCTTCCCTGCAAGACATCTTCTGCCCATGGATTCTTATAAGATCCTGAACATGAAACTGCACACCGCAACCCTGATATCTGCCCGGGGATGTCCTATGCAGTGCTCGTTCTGTGCCTCTGCTGCCCTACACGGGCGCAAGCTAAGAATGAGATCACCAAAAAACGTGGTGGATGAAATGGAACACCTCATCAATGACCATGATTCCGGCATGATTGCCTTCATGGATGATACATTCACCCTGAAACCCAGTGTGGTGGAAGAAATCTGTGATGAGATCATGAGACGGGATATTGATGTTTACTGGGGATGCACAGCCAGAGCAGATACATTATCTGAAAAATTACTCCGTAAAATGAGTGATTCTGGTTGTATAACCATGTTCCTGGGAGTGGAATCTGCTGATCAACAACAACTGGACCGGGTTAATAAACAGTTGACCATTGAAAAGATACGCCAGGCATTTAAACTATCCCGTGAAAATGATATCAGAACCATAGCCTCGGTGGTCCTGGGAATGCCCGGGGACACCAAGGAGAGCATAGAAAGAACCATTAAATTCGTCAGAGAACTAAACCCCTCTTATGCTCTATTTTCACTGGCAACACCTTACCCTGGTACCAGGTTTTACCAGGAAGCAGTGCAGGATAACCTGATTAAGGTGAAGGACTGGTCCAAATACACCCTACTTTCCCCTGTCCTGGAAACTGTTGATTGCTCCTTAGATGAGCTTAAAACTATGCAAAAAAAGGCATTCCGCCAATTCTACTTGCGACCGATTTATCTCATGAAACAGGTTCGTATGGATGGCCCTATCCTCCTGAAGACAGTGGCAGCTATGATAAAAGAAGTTTAAACATATAATTAAAGTTTAAACTTATTATCATAATTCATGGAAGTTTAAATTAGCTGCAACATTTATATAGAAGTTCAATAAATCATAAGTCTGAATAACATATTTCAATTTTAATATTTTTAACCATTACACACTTTTCAAATAATATTACCATAGGTAGTTTGAGGGTATAACCATCCCACCACATTGGGGGAAGAAATTAAATAAGGGATATATCAATGGATTTACCCATAAAAATTTCAGTTCATCACAAATTCATTGAATTACTCACATCTATGGGTGACACTTTTAGTACTGATTAAGTAGAGTGTAATTGAAACATTACCCCTTCTACGAAGCTATTCTTTTTTAATCTTAAATTAAGCCCTTCAATAGATTCAATTAAGCCTTCTATAGATATTCTTTGAATGGATCGAGGATCTCTAATGAATTATTCCCTAAGTGGATTTTCATTGGATAATTATTCAGGTAATGGATAAATGATGGATAATCCTCGGATATACATTCAATAAAGCATAATTTCAAATTTAATCGGCATAAGTGGAATGAAAATAAATAGGCATAAGTGGAATGAGAATCGATGAAAAACCAAGAATTTTCTAAAAATGATAAAATGAAAGTGACATTTATAAACCCACCCCAAACTAACTCTAAATATAAATTCATTGGAGTAGTGGCTCCACCACTGGGAATATCTTACATGGCGGCGGTTTTAGAAGAAAATGGTTACGATGTGAACATTATTGATGCTTCTGCCCTGGAAATGACATGGGATGATCTGGAAGAATCGTTAAAGGAATGTTCCCCCAGTGTGGTGGCCATCACCGCACTCACACCAACCATCCAGCAGGCCAATAAAACTGCTCAGGTGGTGAAAAAGATTTCTCCTGAGACCACAGTGGTTATGGGAGGATACCATCCCACCTTCAACTACCAGGAAGTCCTAAAAACAGACTACGTGGATGTGGTGGTAATGGGTGAAGGGGAGTACACCATGCTGGAACTGGTGCAGACCCTGGAAAAAGGAGGAGACTTATCCCAGGTTAGGGGAATAGCACTGGAAGGTCAGGTGAACCCTCCAAGACCCCTTATAACTGATATGGATGAATTACCCTTCCCGGCCAGACATTTACTTCCCATGGATCATTACAAGATGCTTAACATGAAAACTGGTATGGCTACCATGATCACCAGCCGGGGTTGTCCAATGCAGTGTTCCTTCTGTGCATCTGCCGCCCTGCACGGTCCTAAACTGCGATTGCGCTCACCAGAAAATGTGGTGGATGAAATGGAGCATCTGGTACGTGATCACGATGTGGGGATCATTGCCTTCATGGATGACACTTTCACCCTGAATCACCGCATGGTGGAGGCGATCTGTGATGAAATACACAAAAGAGAACTTGAAGTATTCTGGGGATGCACTGCACGCGTGGATACATTATCTGATGATTTACTGGAGAAAATGAGGGAAGCTGGTTGCATAACCCTCTTTATGGGAGTGGAATCTGCAGATCAGCAGATGTTAGATTCCACCAATAAAAACATAACCCTTGAAAAGGTACGCCACGCCTTCCAGTTATCCAAAAAGCATAAAATTCGTACCATAGCATCAGTGGTGTTGGGAATGCCCGGAGACACCAAAGAAAGCATAAAAAGGACAGTTAACTTTGTAAGGGAGCTGAACCCCTCCTATGCAGTTTTCAGCCTGGCCACACCCTACCCCGGGACTAAATTCTACAAAGAAGCATTTGAAAAGAACCTTATAAAAGTGAAGGACTGGTCCAAATACACCCTGATCTCACCGGTGCTGGATACTGTGGACTGCTCCCTGGAAGAACTCCGGAAACTGCAGTACAAGGCCTTCAGGAACTTCTATCTCCGTCCGGGTTACTTACTCAAACAGGCGTGGATGGATGGGCCAATACTCATTAAGACTGTTGCTGGGGTTATAAGGGAAGTTATTTAACCTTCGGTTCCTTTTAACTTTTATTTTTTAGTTAACCCATTCAATTAACCCACTCATTTTTTTTTTAAATAATTTTAAATTTAGTTTTTAAGTGGAAATATTATTTTTAACAAAATTATCCTTTTTAACTAAAAATTACCCTTTTAAACTAAAATTAACTTTTTTTGTGTAAAGTAATCTTTATTCTGGTAAAATATTATAGAATAAGCTGATTTAAATAAAAATAAAAAAAAATAAAGTGAGGATTGATGTTTCCTGTTAATAGATTTTTAATGAATTATTGTGCCAGGTAAGTGTCTGCCACAGCAGCCACACCTTCTCCAATTTCAACATCAAGTCCCAGTCCCTGCATGGTCATTTCCAGGGCAGCAATGGTGCTGATTATCTCACGGTGGGTTATGTTACCCATGTGACCAATACGGAACACGTTACCCTTAAGATGGTCCTGACCTCCAGCCAGTTCAATCCGGTAGCGTTCTCTCATGGTGCCACGAAGTTCCTTGTCGGTTATTCCTTCTGGCATCTTGATGGAGGTTACGGTGGTACTGGCAACTTCTTTCTGGGCGAATAATTCAAGCCCCAGGGCAGTAACACCATTCCTGGTGGCCTCAGCAGCGAGTTTATGTCTTTTAACTCTTTCTTCCAGGCCTTCTTCCATGATAACCCTGAGAGCTTCCTGCATGGCATATATTAATGAAACTGCAGGGGTGTAAGGGGTTTCTGGTGGTGTTGCATCTCCACTCTTCCTGTACTTCTTCATGTTAAGGTAGTAAGTCTGATTATCAGTTTTATCCACCACATCCCAGGCATCATCGCTGAAAGTGACGGCAGCCATGCCCGGAGGTGCAGCCAAGCACTTCTGGGAGCCGGTGACACAGATATCGATTCCGTATCCATCCACGAATACATCATCTCCACCTAAACTGGAAACAGTATCAACAATATAAAGTGCATCATAATCCTTTAATATCTTACCCACTTCGTCAATGGGGTTAGCTACACCAGTAGAGGTTTCGTTGTGCACAATGGTCACAGCTTTAATATCTTCTTCCTCTTCCAGGATGTAACGCACATCATCAGGGTTCACACCGTGTCCCCATTCCACTTCCAGCTGTACTGGAATACCTTTATGGGTTTCGGTGATCTGCATGAATCTCTGTCCGAATTTGCCTCCAACAATGTTTAACACACGGTCTCCCTTACTGACGGTGTTGGCCAGGGCTGCCTCCATGGCTGCGGTTCCGGAGCCAGTAATGAGGTAAGATTGATTTTCAGTCTGGAATACTTCAGACATCATCTGGTTGGTTTCAGTAAGTATTTCACCGAAAAGGGCGCTTCTGTGGTTAATAATGTTTTCTGACATGGCCTTCAGGACCCTTGGGGCCACACGGGTGGGTCCGGGGATCATCAGTAAAGTTTCATCCATCTTTTTCAACTCCAATTTAAAAATATCCTCCAAAGTTTATTATGTATATAATGGGATATAACTTATATATGGAACTGACCCTCTGGATGCATTGGTACCAGCTCATTCTGGAAGACTTTAATTTCAAAAAAAGTGATGATGAACTCTCTGCAGAAGCATTGAATAATATGTTGGATGATTTTAGTGCTATTACTCCACAAGACATTGATATTAGGGAAAAAGTCGTTGTTTTTGGAGCAGGGCCATCTTTAAAGTCCAATCTGGCTGATTTGAAGAATGTGAATTTGGATGAATTTACACTCATAGCTGCGGATGGAGCAACCACTGCCCTTTTAGAAGAAGATATAGTACCAGATATTATAGTAACTGACTTAGATGGTCGAATGAATGACATAATTAATGCTAACCAGAATGGTTCGCTCATGGTGGTTCATGCCCATGGAAACAACCAGGAACAGATAGAAAAATATACTCCACAATTGGTAAATATCCTGGGAACCACTCAAAGCAGACCACTTGCCAATGTTTATAACTTCGGAGGTTTCACTGATGGTGACCGATGTGTTTTCCTGGCAATAGCCCTGGGAGCACGAGTCATTGTTTTAGCGGGTATGGATTTCGGGAAAACAGTCACCCATTATTCTCGACCAGACCAGGAGGACGGTCCTGCAGATACTGTGAAACAGAAAAAACTTAAATGGGCTAAAAAACTGGTGGAATGGGCTGCCAGTAATTCGAATACTCAGTTTTTGAATATTTCCAACGGTGAAAAAGTCGAAGGTGTGAGGGATATAGCTTATGAATATCTAAAGGAGCTTTAATCATTTAAGGAGATTTAATTAAGGAGATTTAATCATAATTGTCGGTTGGATAGCTTAATTGTCATTAAATAAAGGTTATTTCAATATTTATCTGTATTGTTCATTAAAAATTCGTGGAATTATAAAATATGGGGAAAAATCATGCCAAGTCGTGTGGAAGATATTTTAATGGGTGAGGAAACTCTTTTCAAGAACATAACTGCTTTTAATCCAGATTATATTCCTGAAAATTATTTGCATCGTGAATCACAAATGGAAGCTCTGGCTTTATGTCTTCGACCTGCATTAAAAGGGGGTAAACCGGTTAACAGTGTGGTTCTGGGGTCTCCCGCCACTGGAAAAACCACAGCCATCCACAAGATATTTGAGATGGTGGAAGGCCGGTCCGAGAAGATGGTATGTGCCTATGTTAACTGCCAGCTTTACAACACCCGTTTTAATATTTTCTCCCAGATATACCAGCATATCTTTGGTCACATCCCTCCGGAAACTGGTGTTCCATTTTCACGTATCTATGGGGAAATAATGAAAAAACTGGCCAATGAAGGAAAATCACTGGTAGTTGCACTGGACGATATCAACCATCTTTTTTACAGTAAAAATGCCAATCAAATACTTTATGATATATTAAGAGCTCATGAAGTGTTTCCGGGAGTTAGAACTGGAGTATTTGCCATAATATCAGATATAGAATTCCGTTACATGCTGGATAAGAACGTGGGTTCTGTATTCATCCCCCAGGAAATAGTATTCGACCCCTACACCTTCCAAGAGATCCGTGATATACTGAATGACCGGGTTAAGGTTGGTTTTTATCCTTCAGTTTTATCTGATGAATTACTGGATGAAATCACCGAAGCCACCCTTTCTACCGGGGATCTGAGGGTGGGAATAGATCTTCTACGTACCAGTGGAAATTTTGCAGAAGCCGATGCCTCCCGAACCATCCAGAAGGAACACCTGGAGCGAGCAATGCAGGACTTTGACTCTCACCATCTTCAGGACACTATAAACAAATTGTCAGGCGATGAAAAAAATCTTCTCAGACTAATAGTTGGCTTAGATGATGATGTTACTGCCGGTGGTCTTTATAATCTACTTAAGGGAGAAACATCCTCAGAAGGAAAGGATTCAGATTCCCCGAGAAATTCCATTAGTTATGCTTCTTTTGACCGGGCACTTAAAAAACTGGAATTTGTAAGATTAATCGACACTAAATTCACTGGGAAAGGAGTTAGGGGGAATTCACGTCTAATAATCCTGCGTTTTGATTCTGAAGAAATAGGAAAAGTATTGGATTGATTAAATAATACTTGAGAATTAAGTCGATTCATTAAATAGTAAGTGTGAAGTCTAGGATTTTAGACTTCTTCACTGGTGGTTAATTACAGGTTAAAATAAATTATTTATTCCTTCGTAGACCACAAACTGCTGGAAAACATCAGCAGGAATTACATAGATATGACCTTGGGAATACTGGGTGGACACAGTTTCCATGAGGGCTTTACGATTATTTGGATCCTGAACTGCATTTTTAATACCCTCCATAAGGGACTGGACAGCACTACCTCTGGATACACCATTTTCATTTTGTTCTTCCCTCAGGAAATCTATAGAATTACCAGTCACCTGCCCCTGACCTTCCACATAAATGGGGCCAACGGCCTGTATAATTGCATCAATTGATTCAGGGGTTACAATAACCACCAGATCGGTTTTTAAGCCAGTGTTATATTCAACAGTTTCTTGGGCTATTTTAGACCCTTTTTCTACATCAGAAGTCCATAAAGAGTCGTGTAAGTAGTATTTATTTATCCCATAACTTTTCATATCTGAAGTAGGAGATAAAGTGGGATGTGCCAGGCCTCCAGGATAAACAGGGGTCATATTAATCACTTTCCCCCCATTAACATTCACCACAAATGCCATGTCGATGGCTCCAACACCAGGCCTCTGTTCAGATGTATCCACACATAAAAGTAACACATTATAGTTTCCCTCAAATTTTTCTTTTCCCTGGGAATAATAATGAGATATGACTAATCCGGCACCTGCAATGATGACTATTAATATAATTAAGGCAATTAATTTCTTGGACATTTTTTACCACTCATTCTGGAAAACTTTTATTAGATTAATACACATATACTAATTTTTCTCATTTAAAATTGCTAAACGGTATATTAGATGTTATGTTATAAAAACTTCACTTATAGTAACTTCAATAAATAAGCCTGTGGTTAATTACGTAATGGTGAATTTTACATGGTCAAAATCCCGCCAAGAATAAAAAAATTAAAAGGATTTAAAGAATTGAGAAGATTCAGGAATTATCTACGCGATTCATACAAATCATGGAAGTACAGGACAGCTTCATGGATTAAACCCTCACAGTTAATTGAGTTCATTAAAAGAGATTATAAACTTACTGAAGATCAGAAAAAAGAACTCTACAATTCCATAAAAAATGAAGCATTTAAACTTGAATTACATGACTTTAATGAAGAAGCACCGTTAGTTTCTATTATAATAGTTAACAGAAATGGTTTAAATCATTTAAAGAGAATATTCAAGGATTTTACAGTTAATGTTCAGTATCCTGCATATGAGATCATAGTGATTGACAATGCATCCCAGGATAACTCAGTGGCTTTTTTAAATGAACTTTCGGATGTTTTGCCTCTGAAAGTTATTAAAAATAAGGAAAATGAATCATTCTCAAGGTCGAATAACCAAGGAGCAGAAATTGCAGAGGGAAAATATCTGCTCCTCCTGAACAACGATGTGGAACCCACTTATGGATGGTTAAATCATATGATGAAATCAGTAACGCAATCAGATGTAGTGGGTGCTGTAGGGGCGAAACTGGTTTATCCTGACTGTTCCGGTTCCCGTTACAATAAAAAGAATTCCTTTAAAATTCAACATGAAGGCATAGCCTTTAAGGAGGAAGATGGTTTTGTTAAACCATACAATAGGGGAAATGGAAAATCATTTAAGATCAAGAGTAAGAGGGATGAACCCAGGGCTGCAGTTACTGCAGCAGCACTGCTTGTTGCAAAAGATAAGTACTTCCAGGTGGGTGGTCTTGATACAGAATACATGTATGGTTATGAGGATGTTGATTTTTGTTTAAAATTACTGAAAAAAGGTTACAACAATATTTACTGTCCTAAGGCAGTTTTGTTTCATTATGAATTTGGGACGCAGGAAAATAATAAGAGAAAAGAAATTAAAAAATGGCGTTTAAACAATCAAAGATTATTCCGTGAAAGATGGAATAAGTGGCTGCACCGGGAACTTTTGATGGATAAGTTGAACTGTAACTTGATATTTTCCGATAAACCTTTAAAGGTCGCTTTTGTGGTTACCGAGACTGGTGATAACTCTTCTGCAGGGGATTACTTCACTGCCACATCATTGGGAAAGTGTTTCCAAAAATTTGGTTGGGAAATAAGTTTCCTCTCAAGGGTGGAATCAAAAGACTGGTACTATGTTGATGGGGATGTTGATGTTTTAATGTCCTTACTTGATGCCTATGATGTTCGCAAAGTCCGATCTGAAAATAATTTACTTATTAAAATTGCATGGCCACGTAACTGGCTTGATCGGTGGCTGTTTTACTATCCTGATTTTGCAGATTTTGATCTGGTGATGGCCACCAGTGAAACTGCCTGCCACTACATAGAGGAAAAAACAGGAAGAAATACATCCCTCCTACCCCTGGGCACTGATCCGGAAATTTTTAACAGTCATGTGGAGGAAGATGAGAGATGGAAATGTGACTACTGTTTTACAGGGAGTTTCTGGAATGATCCGCGTGAAATTGTGGACGCACTGGATCCAAAGAGTCTGCCTTATACTTTTAAACTATATGGTAAAAACTGGGACGAGTTTGAGAAACTAAAACCATACTATGAAGGATTTGTTCATCATGATAAAATGCCTGAAATTTACAGATCAACCAAGGTGGTGATTGATGATGCCAATAGGGTTACCAAGAAACACGGTTCTGTAAACAGTCGAGTTTTTGATGCCATTGCTAGTGGGGTTTTGGTGGTTACTAATGGAGATATAGGTGCACAGGAAACGTTTAAAGGAATTTTACCAGTTTATAGATCCACAGAAGAACTTAACGATCTTCTAGATTATTATTTGTCCCATGAAGAAGAAAGGAGGGCTAAGATCAAGGAACTGGAGGAGTTTGTGCTATCTAACCATACCTATGATCACCGGGCCCAAAAGATAAAGGAGCTTTTGGAAGAATACATTCTTAAAACGAAGATGGCAATTAAGATACCGGCACCAAACTGGGATGAAGCTCAGGAATGGGGTGATTATTATATGGCTCTGGGTCTTAAGAAAGAACTGGAAAGAAAAGGTTGTGATGTAGTTTTGCAGGTTCTTCCAGAATGGGATGGTAATGGTGATGCCCGCTGTGACACTGTACTGGTTTTAAGGGGCTTAAGTCAGTACAAACCTAAACCACAGCATTTCAACATGATGTGGAACATATCCCACCCAGATGATGTAAGTATTGAAGAATATAACCAGTACCAGCATGTATTCATTGCTTCTGAGTTTTGGGCCAGTGAAATAGCCCTAAAAGTGGATGTCCCTGTGGAAGCCATGCTGCAGTGCACTGACCCTGAATTATTTTACCCTGACCCTGATGATAAATATAAACATGACCTGCTCTTTGTGGGGAACTCCCGGGGAGTACATCGGAAGATAATCAAGGATTTACTGCCCACAGATGAAGACCTGGCAGTGTACGGTGCAGGATGGGAGGGGTTGATTGATAAGGAGTACATTAAAGGTGAACACATACCAAACAATGAATTGAGGAAAGCATATTCCTCCTGCAAAATCCTACTCTGTGATCACTGGGATGATATGAGGGATAAAGGTTTTCTTTCCAATCGATTATTCGATGGGTTGGCATGTGGGGCCTTTATTATTTCGGATAAAGTTCTGGGAGTTGAGGATGTTTTTGGAGATTCTTTGGTGATATATGAAGACCCCAGTGAGTTAAAAACATTATTAAATAATTATTTGAATAATAATACAAAAAGAGATGAGAAATCTGAAGTCAATAAAGAAATTACAGTTAATCAGTTCACGTATGGTAAACGGGTTGAAAACATTTCAAAGATAATAAAGTTTAGATGAGAAATAAAAATCAAATTAAAGCATAATAATAATAATAATAATAATAATAATTTTAAATTAACTTGCTTATATTCAGGGGAGCATATGATTAAAAGAAGGGCCAAAACTTTTATCAAAACTTTGATTAAGAAAACTGGACTATGTCGTTCTTTAGAATCAGAAAAGAACAATCTTGAAAAAGTAGTGAATAATCTGAAAAAGGAAAAACAAAATCTTAAACACTTAATAAACAATTTAAAAGCGGAAAATAAGAGTGTTAAAAATGAATATTTGGAAATAATTGATTCAGAAATAAAAATTCAATCTTTTACGGATTACAGTGACCTAACAATCATAATACCTTATCGTAAATCTAATGATACTGAACGTGAAGATAATATGGATATTACTTTGAGTTATTTGAGTAAAATCGGGATCAAAAATTTAATAATATCCGAACATGCCACTAAAACTTCCCAGAAGTTTTTAATTGATAAATATGGAAACTTATTTGATCTATTTAAAGTTATTTTCAGTAATTCAGATGATAACTTGTTTAATAAAGCCTATGCTATTAATCAAGGAGTTATTGCATCGAATACTCTATATTTTGCCATAGTAGATATGGATTGTTTGACTGAAAAGAAAAACATCGACCTGGCAATTCATTTATTGGAAAAGGAGTTTGAAGTTGTTCATCCTTTTAATAGAGTGATTAAAGACATTATTGATAAAGAAAATTTCAGGAAAAATTTTGATTTTCAGAGTGTAACATCAACGCCTCAATACAGAGATTGGGCTGATGGGGGTATAGTTTTTTGGAATAAACGTTCTTTTATTGATATTGGTATGAAAAATGAATATTTCCTTGGTTGGGGTGGAGAAGACAATGAGATCTTAATCCGGGCTAATTTATGTCAATTAAAACAAATAAGGATAGGTGATACTTTATATCACCTTTACCATGACCGGCCACAAATAAGGACCAAAAATAATGTTGAACAAACCAAAAAAATTGAGCAAATAAAAAGTAAAGAAGATCTTTTAAATGTAATAAATAAATGGCCGTGGGTTATGGAATCTAAGGAGAATAGAGATCAAGATTAATTTGCTAATAGATGTATTCTGGATAATGCAAAATCTTTGATAAATAAAATAAATCACATTTGCAGAAAATTGATGTCACATTACAAAAAAAATACGTTAGATTTTTTAAATTAAAAGATATCTTAAACTAATCTCATGAATGAAAACAGGGTGAATACTCAAGGTTTTTATTGGAATGAACAAACGGTTTGAGTGGAAACATGATTTATAAGGACCTACATATATGGTGAAAAATGAAAAATCCATTGAATTTTATTAAAAAAGCTAATAAATCTTTAAATTTGTACTTAGAAAATTTTAAGAAAAATCAAAATTTTATATATGATTATTATAAAAATCAAGAGATTTTGAACAATTTTATTAGCGAACATCATAAGGATCAGAAAAAGTTAGATCAGTCCATAAACCAATTTAATAGAGATCTCGAAAATTTTAATAGTATCGATAAAGCCAGTAATGATACTGAAGTGAAGAAAGAATACTTTTTTAAAGGTAAAACAAATTTATTAAAAGAATTTCTTAAAGATTTTCCTAATATTACTATAGACTCCATTTATGAAATGTGTGTTTATAATGACATCAGCTTTTTAACTATTTTACCAAATAAGAACAGAATCTACTTAAAAACTAAAGATGGCATAATCTTAACTACTAATCAAAATTTATTCGTTCTTAAAGAGATATTTACACAAAACTCATATCTATCGCCAAAACTTTATGAATATGAAGAATTCGTCTTTTTTGATGTTGGTATGCATAGAGGCTATGCTTCTCTGGCATTAGGTCAAATGAATTCATGCAAGGCAGTTTATGGGTTTGAAATAGATTCAGATACCTTTAATTTTGCACAAGAAAATTTTGCTTTGAATCCACTAATTTCTAAAAAGATCTATCCGTATCCATTTGGCCTTTCTGATTCTGACAAAGAAGTGGATATATATGTTATTCCCCTATCTGATGGCCGAACTACTACTGAAGACAACATTCTAAATCTAAACCCCTCTGAAAGGGAGAAATACACATTAACCAAGAGGGCCGAGATAAAACAAGCAAGCAAGGTTATAACCCAAATTATCGAAAAGGATCATATAACATCAAAAATAGTTTTAAAAATCGATACTGAGGGTGCTGAATATGAAATTTTCAAGGATTTACATCATTCAGGGGTTTTAAATAAAATTGATCTGATTATGGGAGAGTGTCATTACGGAATGGAAAAATTAGAAGATTATTTAAATGATTTCAATCCAGTACTACTAGACTACCAATACAATTCTAAAAACATTTGCACATTTTATTATGAAAGAGAAAAAAAATTTTAAAGAACATATAAATACAAATTTTCTGTTGTTAAATTCATTTTCTAAACCAGTGTGTTTTCATATTACTTAAATAAATTTGAGTTAAAAAAAAATCATTTGTTTGATAAAATATTTTTTATTATTTCTAACGCATGTTTATAGTAACTATCTTCATAATGAACCGGTGAAATTCCCCATCGGTGGTTTTCAGAAGAATTATAATTTCCGATTATATTCACAACATGAGCATTAGGTAATTTAGTTTTCATGTAGTTATAATACTCTTCAAGAATTTTGTTAACTTTATAATTATAATTAAGATTGTTTTCGGGAAAATCTTTTATTTCCCCCTCTTTTGTAGAGAAAGAATCGACTAAATATGTTTCATGAATAATAATTCTGTTTTCCTTATAAATTTTGATTAAATTATTCAAGTAATCATCCATCGGTTTTTTCCAAAAAGATTTTTTTAAATCTAATTTATCAATATAATCTCCTTTAAAATCATCTAAAAAATTAGAGTTTTTTAATTCAGTTGAAAGTGTGAAAATAGATTCTTTATATTTCATTAGCGCAAACCGTTCATCTATAAAATCAATCAATAAATAATCTGCAGGGTTAATGGATAACTGGTTAAACAGTTCTTTTTTTAAATCAATTTCAACCATTCTTTTTTGCCAGGGAGAAGAAATATTTAAATTGATTTCTTCATTAAATGGTTTATTCACCGTACTAATGAAAGAATTTCTAGCAAAATATTTGCCTAATAAAATATCATTGTTTTTGTCAAAATTGAATATGTCTCTACTGACACAACTACCATGGATATCCATGTCAAATTTCTTTTGGGTGTCTGGTTTCAATTTAAAATCATTTACATTTATGATAATTTCATCCGTAATTTTAGAATTGAAATGAGAGTTTTCTTTCACATATACCCTTGCACAATAAGTACCTTTGGAATTAATGGGAAATTTAAAAGTATCTTCATTTTGATAATTAATTTTTTCAATAATATTATTTTCTTTATACAATTGACAAGCATATTTCAAATTAGCCCCTATTGCATCGCAAGTGATCTTTAATAACCCGTTTTCAGTTTTTATTGATGTTTGGGGAATAGTTGGTTTTAGGAGTATCAAAGTATTATCAATAGAATTCAGTGTTTTCAATAAGTAATCTGGATAATATAGGCTTATTGAAGTATGGGAAGAGTAGTTAGGAATATCAATTTCATAATCAATGATTTTTTCATCAAGTTTTTTCAAAAAAGGGAGTATATGGCCTTTGTAGTGGTGATCACCTTTTCCAACATGAATGAAAATTTTCGGAAATTTTTTTGAAGGAAGATCAACTAAATCATATAAAAGCCTATTTAAACATGCTATATCAGTCTCATCCTTTCCTCCAGCAATATATTCCGCAACATCTGGAACAACATATAATAAATAATTCCCTAAATTTATTTGGGGGCCGCCAGCAATTACATATCCAAAGTTATATTTGATTCCAAAGTACAGTGCACAATATCCTCCTTTAGATGAGCCCTGCAATATTACATTTTTTAATTTAATATCATATTTTTTGCATATATGGAATATTAAAGATACAACGGAGACTTCAATAGAATGATCTTTATTTTCACCAAGTAAATAGCTACCACCAGGCCCATAATCATCTAAGATATATAGTTTATGGCAGTTACAATCCATTAAAGTCTTAATGTAATTATATTCAGGTGGTCTGCCTGGAGAAGAAAATCCCGGAAAAGTTACAATAAGTTTATTCGAGTATTTTTTTTCACAAAAAAGATATTTGATATCTCTTTTAGTTATGTATGTTTTTTCATTATTCTGTATATATTCCTCGATTCCCATTTTTACCATCAGTTATTATGTTTTTTATTCATAATCCATAATGAAAGAATTAATTTTTTAATTTATTCTAATTTCATCTCCAAATTAACATTCCAAATTATCAAAATTTTGAGGGGGCTTAATTTAAAGTATTTCTAATTTTTTTGTTAAATTTGAATATTATAAATCGAGAATTCAATAAAATCATCTTGAAAACTGTTTTTAAAAGCTTTAGTGAAATTTTTATTAGAAAATAGTACATTTTTTACATTTTCAGCTTCTTTTTTAAATGTGAATTTATCTCCTAGGGTTATGCCCACATCGGATTCAATATATGAATAATGTAAAATAGCTTTTTCAATAAAATCTGTCTTTAATTGGAGAGTAGCAAATATAAAATAAGGAGTATCATTTGAAATTATTCCATTTTGATTTAGGAGATAATTTAGGGAATATACTGAAACTTCTTCATTAGTATATTTTTGATAAATATTTTTAATCAGATGATTAGGAATTTGATCAGATAGAAGTAGTACTAATTTTTTCGAATTGTAATATACAGATTCATAATGTTCCAAAATGTTTTTAATTTCAAACTTGTCATTGACTACATAGTAAAGTGTAACTGTATTATTCTCTGGCACGTACTCATAATTAATTGAATTTAATATTTGTTTGAATCTATTGGAATAAGTATGATTTTTTAAAACATTATATAAATTGTCAATTCTCTTTTTTTCAGAATTAGACAAATTAATTGTATTGTTTCCAATAAATACAACGTTATCTCCAAATATTTTCTTCATTCCTTTAGAATAATTTGATAATACTAAACTATTACACAGCATTAATTCGAATACTCGTCTAGCGAACATGGTATTTGAATCAGTCACTGTATTTATGTTTAAAGCATATTTACTTTCTTTATAAACCGTTTTTACTTGATCAAAAGGCAATGGGGGGTTGATAAATTCAACATATTTATCTGGGAAGATCCGGTTCTGATCATCTTTGTGTGTATGATAAGCTCTATCGTAAATCTTTAAGTTATATCCGCTATCTAAAATATTGTCAAAAATTTCTTTCATTTCATTACATCTTTGAACATGCGTATTATACCAGCTACCTGCAAAAATTATATCTTCAGATCTTTCTTGTTCTTCAATAGGATTGAATAATTGGGGTTGTGCCCCAAACATTAAAAGATGAACACTCTGATGACCATATTCATCTTTATATTTTTGCACGCATTCTTCGGCAGTAGTAAAGATATGATCAAATTTCAATGCAGTGTCCACAAAATTGTGAATGTCATCATCATAATGAGTAGGATCTTCCTTGTTCCAAAAGATACTGGTTATTCCATTTCCATTACAATATTTAAGTATATCCAGTAAAATGCCCCTATTTTCCGATTTGAAATTAACACTAGAATAGATTTGACCTTTCCAGGGTCTTAATTCGGAATCAACACCACTCCAGACAGATTCGCATATGAAAAGATCTGGTTTTTCTGTTTCAAATATTTCTAACCAGTTTGATGGATCGACGGAAATTGCATTAAATTCATATTTAAAACAGTTATAGCTAAATTCATCGAGTATAACTGCAACTTTAATGTCATTTAATTCTTTGAGTTCTCTTTTAGAAACTTCACAACTAAATTCAGATTTACCGGGTTCAATATCAGTAAATTTCTTCAAATGATTTGATGTTGCATTATTTTTACTAGAACTGTTTGGTGAATCTTTCTTTGAATGAACTTGTTCCTGGCGTTTGGTGAAACGAAAAACTTTCAAGATACTATCTGTTACTTTAACCACTTTTCTCTCTTGATATGCTTTTACTAAGTTTTTTAAATCTTCATTTTGATTTTTTAAACTGTTTGCTTTTCCCTGTTCATATAAATATTTTGATAAATTTTTACCACTTTGCTTTTTCAATTCTTCACATTTTTTCTGTTCATATAAAAATTGAGATAAACGTTTCTCATTGAGTTCCTGAAATTCCTCAACTTTCTCCTGCTCACGGAGCAAACTAGACTCGAAAAACTCATTCCTTTCGAGTAGATCTACGTTGATTTTTTGTTCGTGGTTTAGGTTGGATTCAAGGTTGTTGTTTCTTTTAATTAGATCTTCGCTTATTTTTTGTTCGTGGTTTAGGTTGGATTCAAGGTTGTTGTTTCTTTTAATTAGATCTTCGCTTATTTTTTGTTCGTGGTTTAGGTTGGATTCAAGGTTGTTGTTTCTTTTAATTAGATCTTCGCTTATTTTTTGTTCGTGGTTTAGGTTGGATTCAAGGTTGTTGTTTCTTTTAATTAGATCTTCGCTTATTTTTTGTTCGTGGTTTAGGTTGGATTCAAGGTTGTTGTTTCTTTTAATTAGATCTTCACATTTTTTTTGTTCGAATAAAAATTGTGATAAATGTTTTTCACTAAGCTTTTTTAGCTTTTCTAAACGTGTTTTTTCTTCATTTTTTTGTTTTTCAGAATCTAAGAAACTATTTCGATACATCCAACTTGCTTCTAAATTTTTAAGCATGTTAAAAATTAGGTCATCTTTAGAGATTTCTTTTAAATTTTTAATTTTGGTTTTATGAATTGCTAAAATATTGAATTTAATAATATCTACAATGAAATAGCCTTGCTTGTTTATAAGACTTAAAACCTCTTTCAAATTATCTAAATTAATTTCTACCCACAAAATTGGCTTATATTGGTATATGGTTTGTTTTAATCCTTTTAAAACATCGATTTCGAAGCCTTCCACATCAATTTTCACTAAATCAACGGAATAATTTTTATCAGATAAAAAAACGTCGCCGGGCATAATTTTAATATCAGTCTCATCTTCAACAAATCTTAAAGATGTTGCACCTAAATTATTAGAATCTTCTTTATCAATTAAGGCAAATCCGTCTTTTTTGCCTAAAGCTAACTGATGTATTTCAACTTTACTAATGTTATTATGGGTTATATTCTTTTTTAAGAGTTTAAAATTTTTTTTGATAGGTTCAAATGCAATAATTTTATTCACATTATTTAATTGTGACCAATAGATGCTATGATTCCCTATATTTGCGCCAACATCTAAAATTAATTGCACATCATCAAAATATTGGTTCCAACTGTCTAAAACTTCGATTTCATAAAAATTATCAGTATTTTTTATGGTGGAAAAAATGTAATCATTATCAAAACCATGTAAAGTAAAATTTTTTAATTGATGGCTATTAATTTTCATTGAATCTTCCTTTCCTGTACTCATTTAGGGGTTATCATAATCATTTATATTACAGTAACATGTAAAACATTAATTCAGAGCAATTTTTTTTAAAGTTTGTTTTAGTTTGAATACAAATTTTTCAATATCAAATTCTGTTATAATGTAATTTCTCATAGCCCTCAGCAACTGCCAATATTTAAAATCATCATTATAAGTTGATAATATCATATCTTTGATATTATCTATATTATCAAATATTATTTCTTGAGGGTATACATATTCCACGCCATCCCAATTCAATAGAAATGCTAAAGTAAAGTCAACAAGTCCTTCGGCAGGAGCCAGATGAAAACTTTCAATATCACTAACTGAAAGAACGTATCCAATATTATTAAACATATTAGAACGTTCCATCCATCCTTGTACTATTACTGAATCTTCCAAGTGGTTTTCTTTAATGAAATTTTCACATTCTTGAAAATATGATCGTTCTTCAGGATTATTCCAAATCCAATCTATTTCATTATAATGTTTCCCGATTAGATGAAGTTTGAATTTATCGTCATGTTCTATTAACATTTTGAGAATTTTGAGGCCTTTAAGTAATCCCTTCCATTTAGGGACATATCCTACAATAGCAAGATTATGTTTAAAGTCTCCATTTTTGGTTCCTGAATAAATATTTGATTCTACATAATTACTCAGCACAATCATTTTTTGTCTTGGGATTTTAAATTTATTCACGAACAATTCTAAATAATAATAGCTTACAACTATAATTTTATTCACATGTTTATAATTGACTTGATTTCCGAAATCACGAGTTAATTCAAATTTATGGGCTCTGATAATAAGTTTTTGATGTTTCATTTTCCTTTGGGAATACCATACAGAATTACCTAAAAGCCATTCACAAAAAATAAAATCTGCCCAATTTAATAATTCATTACTTTTTTGTTCATCATGGGCATCATGGCCCTCCCATTCATCAATCTGAATGTTATAATCATCATCTAAGTATTTCAACACAGGTTTAATGAATTTAAGATCATATCCTGCAATGAGAAGTCTCTTTTTAGATACTTGTAAGAATTTTTCATAATTATTTTCTATTATAGACTCATAAACAGCCCCATATCTCTTATGAAGGATTAATTTATCCTTAAGATAATTTATATTTTCATTAAGAAAATCACTAAACTTGGAAAAACATTTCTTTGATATTTGACCATCGGAATAAAAGATTATGGAATTAATCGCATTTTTGACTGCAATATGTAGTCTTAAATCAAAATAACTGATATTAATATTTCTAAATTTATTTTCAACTTCATTCCATACATTAATATGGTTATTAAGTTCTTTATCATGATATATTTGGGTAGAAGAAAGGTTTTCAATTTCTGTTCTTTTGTGATTATAATAAAAAAAGGAATCAAAATACTCAATATTAGGATTATTTATAAAAATGTCTGTGTAAAAAAGGGTATCTTCTCCAACTTTATATTCGTTATTGAATCGGATGTTATTAATGTTCAGAAAATCTCTTTTAACAATTAGGTCTGCAGTAGTACTCTGCTGTGAAATTATATTTCTAATTACTTCCAAACAATCTTTATTTTCACAAGAAATTCGGTTCATGTCAAAAATTTCAGTTCCTTTAATCACCTTAATATATCCTTTGATACAATCAAGATTATTCATTTTGGCATGGTTAACCATATTTATTAAATTATCAACATTAATCTCATCATCACCATCTAAAAAAGTTATATAAAGGCCCGTAGCATTATTGATCCCGATGTTTCTAGGTTTTGATGGGCTTCCACAGTTTTTTTTAAGTTTTATAAGTCTTAAATTATTATATTTTTTCGCAACATCTTCGACAATTAAAGTGGTTTTATCGGTAGAAAAATCATCTATAACAATCACTTCGATTTTATCATGGTAAAAATAGTTTAAAACGGATAATAGGGCTTTTTTAACAGTTTTTTGAGCGTTATATGTAGTAATGATTATAGAAATATCTGTCATATTATCTCCAGTATAAAGTTATTTTAAACGGGAAAGATTTAACTTTCATTATAATATATCATTAAATCTACTTAATCTATGATTAGTTTAACTATAAGATAAAATTTTATAAATACTAACTTAATTAAGGGTTGCACTGGAAAATTAATAAGGGATCACAATGAACAATAATGGTAGAATATCACTATTCGGTTTAGGGCATATTGGACTTCCTACTGCTTCATTATTTGCAAAAAATGGTTTTCAAGTTGTCGGGGTTGATATTAACAAGGAAATTGTGGATAAAATTAATTCTGGAATTTCACCCATAATTGAACCGGGTTTAGATAAATTGGTTAAAGAAGTAATTATTAATGGAAATTTAAAAGCAACTTCAGATGGCCTTCAAGCTGTAAAAGATGCTAATATCATGATAGTTGTGGTTCCCACACCTGTTGATCAAAATAAATGTTCTAATCTTTCTGCAGTGATTTCGGCCTCTGAAACAATTGCTAATGGGTTAAACCGGGGAGATTTAGTTATAATTGAAAGTACAGTTCCTCCTAATACATGTGAACATATTGTGATCCCCCTACTAGAAAACAGTGGACTTAAAGCATCCCACGATTTTGGTGTAGCCTACACGCCTGAAAGAGCAATTCCAAATAATACATTATATGAAATGACCCATAATGCTCGGATAATTGGGGGAGTAAATAAACAAAGCTCAAAAAAAGCAGCCAATCTTTATCAGAAGATTACTTTAGGGGATGTTATAACAGTAAGAAATTTGGTAACTGCTGAGATGGTCAAACTAATGGAAAATACATTCAGGGATACTAATATTGCCCTTGCTAATGAAATGGCAATGATTTGTGAAGATATAGGTGTAGATGTTATGGATGCTATAAAAGCTGCAAATTTTCATCCTAGAGTAAATATACATACACCTGGCCCCGGTGTTGGGGGTCATTGTCTTTCTATTGACCCATATTTTATTGTAGAAATGGCTGAAAAAAGCGGAAATCATGCTAAATTAATTCAGACGGCAAGGGAGATTAATGAACACATGCCTAATTATGTAACAAAATTAGTTGAAGATGAGATGATTAAATTTGGAAAACCATTATCTGGCTCAAAAATTGCTGTATTAGGTGTTGCTTACAAAGGAAATGTGGCAGATACAAGAGAAAGTCCATCGATAACGTTTATCAATAATTTAATAAATAAGGGAGCCGAAGTCTTCGCTAATGATCCTTATGTTCCAGATGATGTAATTATCTCCACCGGGGCTCAACCAATTGAAATGCAAGATGCTCTTTGCTGTGATTGTGTGGTATTGATGACGGATCATGATTTATACAGCAAAATATCACCCGAAATGGTAAAAAGTCCTATTCTTATTTGCACACGGCCAATTTTAAATCCTGAAGACTTTAAAAACAATGAAATCATCTTTAAGGGAATTGGGCGGTTTTTTTAATCAGTTAAAGAATTTTTTAGATTTTTAATACAAAAAGTCTTATAAATTATAAAATATAATAATTTGGAAGAAATCTAGATTTTATAGTGATAAAATGAAAATAACTATTATAGGAACAGGTTACGTTGGTTTAGTGACAGCTACATGTTTTTCAGAGATGGGTAATATAGTCTATGGGTTAGATATTGAAGATGACAAAATTGAATCTCTAAAAAAAGGCATCATCCCCATCTACGAACCGGGACTGGAAGAATTAGTACTTAAAAATCAGTCTAAAGGCGATCTTATTTTCACCAATAATCTTAAAGAGGGATTAGATAATTCCAATCTTTGTTTTATTGCTGTAGGCACGCCTATGGGAAAAGATGGCAGTGCTGATCTACAGCATGTGATGGGTGCCGCTAAAGAAATAGGACAATTAATAAGTCATGACCTAATTGTGGTCAACAAATCCACAGTCCCCGTGGGAACAGCTGCTAAAGTAAAAAAGGTTATTTTAAATGAATTAGATAAAAGAAACCTTAAACTTGATATAGAAGTGGTTTCTAATCCCGAATTTTTAAAAGAAGGGGTTGCAGTGGAAGATTTCATGCGACCTGACAGGATAATAATCGGCTCTGATAATGAAGAAGTAGTTGAAACTCTGAAAGAATTATATGCTCCTTTTACTATCAACCACGAAAGATTCATTACCATGGATGTGTACAGTGCAGAAATGACCAAATATGCTGCCAATGCCATGCTTGCCACTCGTATATCTTTCATGAATGAAATGGCCAATATATGTGAAAGAGTTGGTGCTGACATCAATCAAATTAGAAAAGGGATGGGTAGTGACCGCAGAATAGGATATGATTTTTTATATCCTGGCTGTGGCTATGGGGGGAGTTGCCTTCCAAAGGATGTAAAAGCCATAATAAAAACCGCTGATGCTTATGGTTATACTCCAAAATTATTAAAAGAAGTAGAAATAGTAAATCATGAACAAAAACTTTATTTGGTGAAAAAAATCATTGAAAGGTTTGGTAATGATTTATCAGGATATAACTTTGCAATATGGGGACTATCATTTAAACCAGGAACTGATGATATGAGAGAAGCACCATCGGTGGTTATTATTAGGGAATTAATCCGAATGGGTGCTAAAATAAAGGCTTATGACCCTAGAGCCATGAATGTTGCCAAGAAATATTATTTCAACCAGAATTCTGCAGTTGAATTTTTAAAAAACAAGTATGATGCTGTTGATGATGTGGATGCACTTCTCCTGGTAACTGAATGGAAAGAATTTAGAAGTCCAGATTTTGATGAAATTGCAGTGAGAATCAAAAACAAGATCATCTTCGATGGTAGAAACCAGTATAATAAAGAAGTCATGAGGGGAACTGGGTTTGAATATCATCAGGTTGGTAATGGAAGTTGAAAATTGTTTCTGATCTTATTATTGAATTTTGATTAAATATTTAAAACTCATATTAGATATCTTTGATACAATGACAATCAGTATAACACGGCACAGATTTTTTGTTAACTTTAACAAGTACCGATTTCTGCTCAATCAGCTTGTGAAAAGGGACATAAAAATAAAATACAGAAGATCTGTTTTAGGAATATTCTGGAGTTTTTTAGAACCTTTAGGGAGTATGGTAGTTTTAACCATAGTCTTCTCAACACTTTTTATTCGTATAGATAATTACCCCGTCTACTTATTAACTGGGATGCTGATTTACCAGTTCTTTGCAGGTGGAACAAATAGTGCTATGCGCTCAATGGTAAGTAATGCATCTATTTTGAAAACAATATACATTCCCAAATATCTCTATTCTTTATCAGCAATACTTTCCAATTTTATAACTTATCTACTTTCGTTAATAGTTTTGTTTATGGTAATGGCAGTAACTAATGTTAATTTCACCATGTACATAATCTTCGCAAGCTTACCAATTCTCGCATTGCTCATGTTAACCATAGGTGTAGGCCTTATCATGGCCACAATCAATGTTTTCTTTAGGGACATGCAATATTTATATGGGATACTTTTAATGATGTTAATGTATTTAACACCTATATTTTACCCTCCAGAAATTGTACCTGCAAGTTTCAGATTCATACAGACTTATAATCCATTATTTGCTATAATTAAATGTTGTCGAAGTTCATTTTTATACGGGACACTATACAATATGCAAGACTTGCTATTTGCAATGGGATCGGGGATTGTTGCCCTTATCATAGGGATCATTATTTTTTACAAATTTCAGGATAAGTTCATATTATACGTTTAAGATTCAATGGTGATTCTATTGGGAGAAACTGTTATAACAGTTGATAATGTAGGAATGGAATTTAATCTTAGTCAAGAAAAGATAGATAGTCTTAAAGAGTACTTTATTAAATTTCTTAAAAGAGAACTTCACTTTCAATCTTTCTGGGCATTGAGAAATGTTTCCATGACAGTGGAAAAAGGAGATCGAGTGGGTCTGGTTGGTTTAAATGGTGCTGGTAAAAGTACGCTCCTCAAATTAATTTCGGGGGTTATGAAACCAACTGAGGGTCAAATAAACGTAAAAGGACGTTTGTCACCTTTATTAGCTTTAGGTGCTGGATTTGATCCGAGTTATACTGGTAGGGAAAACATATTTCTTTATGGATCTTTATTGGGTCATTCCAAACATTTCATAGAAAGTAAATTCGATGAAATTGTTGAATTTTCAGAGCTTGATGATTTCATTGATGTTCCTCTTAAGAATTATTCCTCTGGTATGGGCGCTCGTCTTGCTTTTTCAATTGCCACTGCAGTGCAGCCAGAAATATTAATTTTGGATGAAGTGCTATCAGTAGGTGATGCTAAATTCCAGGAAAAAAGCAGGAAAAAAATGAATTCACTCATGGATGGTCAGGTAACAATTTTATTTGTCTCTCATTCGACACATGAAGTTAAAAAAATATGTGATAAAGCCATATGGTTAGAAAAGGGTAAATTAATCACTCAAGGGCCTGTGGATGAAGTTTGTGATGTTTATGAGAAATTTATCCAGTTGAAAGATTAATTATGTAAATTAAGGATATTCGTGTCTACTTTATTGGATTTGCTAAAAAAGATTACCTTTAAATAGTGAATTGTATGAATTTAACAGTCATCATCCCTAACTACAATGGTAAACCTTTTTTAAAAGAGTGTTTTGAATCTTTAAATAATCAAAACTATCCATTTGAGGTTATAGTAATTGACAACGCATCTTTAGATGGAAGTGTTGATTACATCAAAGAAAATTATCCCGAATTTATTTTAATAGAAAATCATGAGAATCTTGGTTTTGCAGGAGCTGTCAACCAAGGGATAAAAGCTTCCAGTTCAGAGTATATCTTCCTTTTGAACAATGATGTACAGTTGGAAGGGGAAACCATTTCCAATCTTTTAAAATGCATTAAAAAGGATGAAAACATCTTTGCAGTTTCTTCCAAAATGATCCAGTATCATGATCCAACTAAAATGGATGATGCAGGGGATGAATATGCACTCATGGGTTGGACACGCAGGGTGGGTTATGGGAAATCTCCAGATAAATACATCATGGAAAGAGAGATTTTTAGTGCCTGTGCTGGTGCAGCAATTTACAGGAGGAGGATCCTGGAGGAAATAGGATATTTTGATGAAAACTTCTTTGCCTACATGGAAGATGTTGATATCAGTTATAGGGCAAAAATTAATGGTTATAAATGTTTATATTGTCCTAAAGCGGTTGTTTATCATATAGGTAGCGGGACAAGTGGTAGTAAATATAATGAATTTAAGATCAAACTGGCTGCTCGGAATAATGTTTATGTTCCATATAAAAATATGCCCTGGCCTCAATTAATGTTTAATTCTGTTTTTTTGATTATAGGTTTTTTTATAAAATACTTATTTTTTTTAAGGCAAGGGCATAGTAATGTCTATTTAGAAGGTTTAAAAGAGAGTTTTGGTTCTTTAGGTAACATAGAGAAAGTAAAATACACAAATAAAAATTTTAAAAATTATTTAAAAATTGAATGGATGCTTATTAAGAATACTGTAAAATTTATTTTTTTCTAATCAATGGCAAGATTTAACCTTAGGTTTTTTTTAAAGAATTCGAATAAATTATATATTATTATTTAAAAATTATTGTTAGTTACTAATAAATTAAACATAGCAAATTTTGAAAGCAACTAACAAAAAAAAACTTTCGAGGCGAGATTAGGTAGTTATAATGAAGTTTCCTAATCATCTCCAAGTGAAGGGGCATGTAGTTGTATAATTATTAAATGAAGGGGGAGTTATATTGTTAGTAAATAATCTGAATATTAAAAAATCAAGCATTATTTTTATTTTAGCTGTTGCATTGTTTTCAGTAGCCTCGTTGTTAACTGTTAGTACATCCAATGCTGCCATGCCTCTCTATGTAAATGGATCAGGGGATGATACGTGGGATGGAACCAGTCCCACTTGGATCGAAAACACCATAGGGCCAATGAAAACCATTCAAATTGCCATAAACAATGTTGATGAGGGTGGAACAATAAATGTGGCCAGTGGAACCTATAATGAACATTTATCCATTAATAAAAATCTTAATCTCGTTGGAGAGGATCCTGAAACTACTATTATTGATGGTACTAACAGTGGCCAAGTAATAAATGTGGCAGCGCTCTCCAATGTGAATATATCCAACTTTACCCTTAAAAACGGAACAAGCACAGAAGGTGGAGGAATATACAGTTTAGCTACTTTAAACATCAATAACTGCATCATCACTGGAAACAATGCCTCTAATGGTGGTGGAATATTTGCCGCTGGAACAACAACTGTAAACAACTCAGTTATCAGTGGAAACACAGCAGATTATGGTGGTGGAATAACTTATGGTTGGAATACTCTAACGGTTAGATACTCCAAACTCAATGATAACGCAGCTAATTATGCGGGTAACGAAATATACTGCGGTCCTTCTACTGTTAATGCCCAATATAACTGGTGGGGTCAAAACACAGGTCCACAAGAGGGACAGATATATGGAACAGTTTCATATTCACCTTGGATTTACATGACACTCACACCCAGCTCCACATCTATTATTAAGGGTGGAAACAGTCAACTGACTGCAAGTTTTAACAATGCTTACGATGGAACTACAGTTACATCATTTAACCCTGCATCCGGCCACATACCCAATGGTTTAAATGTTACTTTTGCAAGTGACTCTGCCGGAATTGTTAACCCTACAACTGGCAAAACGTTAAACGGAAGTGCTACAACCAATTATGTTGCTGGTGGTAATCCTGGAATTTCAATTGTGAATGCTACTTTAGACGACGAGACTGTTGAAAAATCTGTAACTATCACCAACATGGATCTGATTAGTAGTAGTGTCACTGCTCCAGCTACTGGTTTTCGTGGTAGTACCATCACTGTAGCTAACACAGTGATGAATCAGGGTACAACTGCTGTGGCTGGTTTTTATGTGACGTATTATTTGTGTTCTGCTCAGAGTTTGGGTGGTACTATTTATAATGTGGGTTGTCGTTATGTTAGTGGGTTGGCTGCTGGGGCGAGTAGTAGTGCTAGTTCGGTGTTGAATGTGCCTGGTACTGTTCCTGTGGGCCTGTATTATGTTGCGGCTTTTGTGGATAGTACTCGTTTAATAGCAGAGGTTAATGAGAGTAATAATGCGGGTTTTAGTGCTAGTAGGATGAATGTGTTAGATGGTTGTGATCTTGTTGTAACGGGTGTTACTGCTCCTGTTACTGGGATTCGTGGTAATCAAATAACTGTGCCTAATACTGTGAAGAATGTGGGTAATGCTGCTGTGGCTGGTTTTTATGTGACGTATTATTTGTGTTCTGCTCAGAGTTTGGGTGGTACTATTTATAATGTGGGTTGTCGTTATGTTAGTGGGTTGGCTGCTGGGGCGAGTAGTAGTGCTAGTTCGGTGTTGAATGTGCCTGGTACTGTTCCTGTGGGCCTGTATTATGTTGCGGCTTTTGTGGATAGTACTCGTTTAATAGCAGAGGTTAATGAGAGTAATAATGCGGGTTTTAGTGCTAGTAGGATGAATGTGTTAGATGGTTGTGATCTTGTTGTAACGGGTGTTACTGCTCCTGTTACTGGGATTCGTGGTAATCAAATAACTGTGCCTAATACTGTGAAGAATGTGGGTAATGCTGCTGTGGCTGGTTTTTATGTGACGTATTATTTGTGTTCTGCTCAGAGTTTGGGTGGTACTATTTATAATGTGGGTTGTCGTTATGTTAGTGGGTTGGCTGCTGGGGCGAGTAGTAGTGCTAGTTCGGTGTTGAATGTGCCTGGTACTGTTCCTGTGGGCCTGTATTATGTTGCGGCTTTTGTGGATAGTACTCGTTTAATAGCAGAGGTTAATGAGAGTAATAATGCGGGTTTTAGTGCTAGTAGGATGAATGTGTTAGATGGTTGTGATCTTGTTGTAACGGGTGTTACTGCTCCTGTTACTGGGATTCGTGGTAATCAAATAACTGTGCCTAATACTGTGAAGAATGTGGGTAATGCTGCTGTGGCTGGTTTTTATGTGACGTATTATTTGTGTTCTGCTCAGAGTTTGGGTGGTACTATTTATAATGTGGGTTGTCGTTATGTTAGTGGGTTGGCTGCTGGGGCGAGTAGTAGTGCTAGTTCGGTGTTGAATGTGCCTGGTACTGTTCCTGTGGGCCTGTATTATGTTGCGGCTTTTGTGGATAGTACTCGTTTAATAGCAGAGGTTAATGAGAGTAATAATGCGGGTTTTAGTGCTAGTAAACTTAATGTCATGGACCTTGTTATAGACCCCACTCCTCCCTCATCGCCGGTAAAAATAACCTTCATCCACCATTCATGTGGTGGTAATTGGTTGGCTGATGGAAATGGTAACCTCGGCGCTGCCCTAAATGCAAACAACTACTATGTAACTGAAACCGACTATGGCTGGGATGCAGAGTCTGGAGACAATCTGGGAGACTACACTAATACCAATGACTGGCCTTCATGGTTTAATGATGTTAAAATGCCTTATGTATATGCTAACGATCAACATTCAGCCTACACTAATACCATAAGTAACCCTGGTGGTGAAAACGAGATAATCATGTTCAAGTCATGTTTCCCTCTGAGTGAGGTTGGAAGCAGTATTGATGATGAGAAAGCTATTTATAATAGTTTAAAAGCTTATTTTGCTGCTCACCCCAATAAACTCTTTGTTTTAATAACACCTCCCGGGGAAACAAATGTTGAAAGTTATCAGTTGACTCGTGAACTGTGCAACTGGCTGGTTGATAAAGACAATGGTTGGTTGGCAGGATACAGTGGAAAAAACGTTATGGTCTATGATTTCTATGGAGTGCTCTCTGAAGTTAACTCACACCATAGATACACATCAGGCAATATAGAGCATGTTTATGCTGCCGATTACGATGGGAACTCACCTTACCATAATGGAGACGACCATCCTAATGCCATAGGCAATCAAAAAGCAACAAACGAATTTCTACCATTATTAAACATAGCCTATAATCAATGGAAATCATAAGCCAACCAAAACCATGGAAGATCTAAAAGACCCTAAAACTATAGGTTTTTCTGTTCAATTCTTTGGAACTGGATAGAAAACCATATTTTTTTATTTTCCTAATATTATGAAAAAAGAATAATTCAATTTATAAACTCCAATACTTTATTTACCTATTTAAAATCATATAAATTCTCCAAGTTATTACCAGATATAGGACTAAATAAATATAATATTTAGGCTTTGTAGAAACCCTTTTTTTTAGTTGATTTGTGTTGTTCTGTAGATGTTGTATATTGTGTTTTTGAGTTTGGTTTCTTTGTTTGATAGTTGTGTGCTTCGGCTGTGGTTTGTGCCGTTGAATTTTCTTTTTATTGTTGAAAATATGCTTTCTATGTTGTTTCTTTTTGTGTATATTTTGTTTCGGAATATTGTTGGGCTTTTTAGTCTGTATTGTCCTTTTTTTGCTCTGTTTTTGAGTGGTATTTGGTCAAATGCTTTGAGTTCTTCATTTATGCATTTTCTTATTGGTTCTGTGTCATATGCTTTGTCTGCTACTATGTAATCTGGTTTATATTTTTTGATTTGTCTTAATGCGGGTTTTGCAAATTGTGTATCATATTTTGGTCCGCGCGAAGTTTGATAATATAAAATAAGGCGTGTTTTCACGTCTATTGTTAAATGGTTTTTTATGTAGCTTTTTCTTTCTTTTTGCCGTATTTTTGCATAATACTTGTCTGCATAATCATTAGTAAAACCAGAGCCGTCCAATGCTATTATATCTGCTTTAATATCGTTTAATAATAGTATTAATTGGTTAATTTCTCTAATTTGTTCTGAAGGTAATCGTTTAAAGAATTTTTGGATCGTTGTAAAGTGCGGAACCTTTTTTATTCTCAAATATCTCTTAATTACGTCCGATACATCAATAACATCAGTGATTTCACGATATGTTGATTTTGTGTAAATTTTCATTGCTAATATCGTGAATAAAGTATGTTGTGAATATAAATGGTTTGAAAAGGCATTAGAATACTTGTTTATCGCTATTTTAACATAATAGTATGTCCTTTCAATGAATTCCACCAGTTTATTTTCTTTAAATTTGCTATTCTTGTTTAAAAATCTTTTTAAACATTGAATATTAGAATTTTTAAAACCAAAATCCGAAAGATTTAACTGCTTTGAAACCCCAATATGAACAGGGGAATAATAGATTTCGCGAATCATAATAATATTATTCCCCTTTCTAATTATAAATACTTTAACAACCTGTTTTAAAAATATGCAAGTGTAATTTCAAGTGAAAACAGGAAAACACAACTTAAAACTTACAAATTTTTTTTTATTACAAAAAAAACCTGTCTTCAAATAAAAAAAATTAGGGTTTCTACAAAGCCAATATTTAAATATTTTTTTTTAACGTAAATTACTAAAGATTCAACAGCTTATTTCATTATATAAACTCTAATTCATTGTTTCCTCACTATTTAAAGAGAAAAATTAACTAAAACTTTAATAATAGACTTTAAATATTATATAATTTGTAGGCGATAGTATAGTTAATATTTAACAATATGAACTTATTTAATGATAATCATCTTTTCAAAGAGGATTTATATGGATTTATCTATCATAATAGTGAACTACCGCACCTATGATCTGACTAAACAGACCATAGAATCAGTAATCAGCAAAGATCACCCGTTCAGTTACCAAATATGCCTAGTGGACAATGCTTCCCATGAGGGGAGCCTTGAAAAATTAAAGAAAGACTTTGCCCGAGAAGAAAAAACTGGTTTGATCAAGTTCATTGCCAGCACTAGAAACAATGGCTTTGCCTATGCCAATAACCGGGCCTTGAAAGAGAGCAGTGCCCGGTATGTTTTATTACTCAATTCGGATACCGTAATTCTTAATAACTCTCTAACCAAATGTATGGATTACATGGAGGGGGATTCCAGTATAGGAGCTCTGGGATGCAAGGTAATTCTACCCGATGGCTCACTGGATAAGGCGTGTAGAAGAAGTTTTCCAACATTCAGTGTTTCCTTTTACAGAATGACTGGTTTATCCGGGCTTTTCCCTAAAAGTAAACGGTTTGGTAAATATAATCTCACCTATTTGAATAAGAATGAAACCTACGAGGTGGATAGTTTAGTGGGTGCCTTTATGCTGGTGAGATCTGATGCAATCCATGAGGTAGGTCTGTTGGATGAGAAATTCTTCATGTATGGTGAAGATATTGACTGGTGTTACCGTATCAAATCCAGTGGTTGGAAAATAATGTACTACAGTGGGGCAGAGATTATCCATTACAAAGGGGGAAGTAACAATACCCGGGATAAATCCAGACTCACCACTGAATTTTACAGATCAATGTACATCTTTTATAACAAGCATTACCGTGATGATTATCCTTTTATCATTACTGGAATCACATACATGGGGATATGGGGGATCTGTAGCATGAAAAAAATATTAAATCATTTGAAAAATATTATATGAGTTTTAATTTCCTGTGGGACAAAGTTTAGTATAAGAAGGCAAATTGGAGTATAAAAATAGTAAATATCAGTGATGAAATGATCAGGGAAAATCAGAGAATATTCAACATGGCCCTGGTGGTTATTGACTTTTCAGTGATCACCCTCGCACTGATCCTGGCATGGTATATCCGTTTTGAAACGAATCTGCTTGGTTTTGGTAGGAGTGTTTGGGGATTTGACCATTACATAATGCCGATTATCTTTATCATACCTGCATATATTTTTATTTATTATATTTTTGGTTTATACACCCCTCAAAGAACTAAAAAGACCATAAACTCCGAAGCACTTAAGATAATTGAGGCTAATATCATCGGATTACTTTTTTTAGTAACACTGCTGTTTATATTTGGATTTACAGATTATTCCAGATACATGCTGGCTATGTTTGCCATATTCAGCACCATCTTCTCTGTAACTGAACGATTCATAATTAGAACGTTATTGAAGTTAATGCGCAGTAAACAGTATAACATCAAATATATTTTAATGATAGGTGCTGATGAACTTGGAATAAAATTTTCTGGCGTAATAAATGAGAATGAGTACCTTGGATACAGTATTATGGGATTTTTAGATGATAATTTGGAAAAAGGTGAAAGAATTAATGGTTCAACGATCATTGGGGTTGTTGGAGATCTGGAAGATGTAATCTCTGAAAAGTTAGTTGATAGGGTGATTATAACTTTATCCCACACACAGTATCATCGCCTTGAATGGATCGTTGAAACATGTGAAAAATGTGGGGTACGTGCAGAGATTGTACCGGATTACTATCGTTACATGCCTGCCAAACCACACATGGATATAATAGAAGGCATACCACTGATCCAGATTAGACACATACCCCTGGATAACACTTTTAACAGATATATGAAAAGATCTTTAGACCTTATACTGGTGGTCCCGGCTATTGTAATCTTTTCCCCACTAATCATTCTGGTGGCGATTCTGGTTAAAATCAGCTCTCCTGGTCCGGTCATATTCAAGCAGGAAAGGGTTGGACTTAACCGGAAAAGTTTTTATATGTACAAATTTCGCAGTATGAAAGTCCCTGATGAAGAAAGAGAAGACTTTCAATGGACCACTAAAGATGACCCCCGTAAAACCCGGTTTGGTTCATTCATTAGAAAAACCAGTATCGATGAGTTACCCCAGTTTTTCAACATATTAAAGGGAGAAATGAGTTTAATCGGTCCCAGACCGGAACGCCCATATTTTGTGGAAAAATTCAAGGAAGAAGTTCCGAAATACATGATCAAACACCATATTCGTCCGGGAATGACTGGATGGGCACAGGTTAATGGTTACAGGGGGAATACTTCCCTCCTAAAACGGATAAAATATGACATTTACTATGTGGAAAACTGGACCTTAACCCTTGATGTGAAAATATTTTTCAGAACTTTAATCAATCTGTTTAGAGATAAGAATGCTTATTAATACGGATAATGCTAATAATGTGGAAAAAATGCTTATTAATAAGAATAAGGCTGTTTAACTAATTTTAATAAGGTAGTAAATGTTTATGGATGATTATTTATTCTAAATAAACATCATAGTACCTCAATCGTAGTTGAAAACTTAATTTCTTAGCCCTAATTTAATAACAGTTTCTTCGGTTTTATTCATGTCAGGAATCATGTAATTTATTCCATTTATATGTGTATATTCTCCGGTAACAACCCCAGTTGTAGCATTATCTATGTTAAATCCAGTGATTAACTTTTCAATTACTGTTGTCTCTAGCGGGGGAATATTTGTTTTTACATTTTCCCTTAACTGGTTCAAAACAGCAGGGGCCTGAAGTATGTTTGAGGGGTTTAAAGCTTCGTGAATAATGGCTGATATTGCTTCGCGATGTCTCTTCATTCGCCCCCCTTCCGAGTCAGAGTCTTGCCTGAAACGAACGTAAATCAAAGCTTCATCACCAGTTAATTTACTTACACCTGTTTTTCCATGCAACTCTGGTCTCACTGCAGAGATATGAGGTTCCACATTCATGGTGATACCACCTACGGTGTCCACCATTTCCTTAAAGTCAGTGAAGTCAACCAGCACATAGTAATCAATTCTAACATTCAGAAAGTTCTCCACAGTATCTATGGTGGTGTTTATATCTCCATAGGCATATGCACTGTTAATTTTATCCACACCTCTTCCAGCAATCTGTACCCTGGTATCACGAGGTATGGAAAGAATAGAAACGTTTTTTGTATTTTTATCAATGGATAAAATGTTAATGGAATCTGTATATCCCTGATCCTGGGGTGATCGGGCATCTGATCCTAAAAATAATATATTAATTCTTTCACTGGATTCTGTTTTAGGAATAAACAGTAAATAGGATAAACTTACCCCAACTACTAAAACCAAGATCCCTACAAATCCTAAAATTACAATTTTCCTATTCATTTTGATAACCAATTCACTTTGTTTAAGAAGGTTCTATTATATGGGTATTAATGAATTATATTGCTCCAAATCCATTACATGACTTTAAATCTATAGGTTAATCCTACTTCTTAATTTTATTTTACTTATGGGAGGTCCATATTATGTTATTTTCATCCATAAGCTACGTTTCTGGTATGGATTCTGGTCTGGAAGTTTATAAAGAATGAATTCAATCTTCTTCTGCCCTACTGTTCCTGCAGTGAAGTTAAGGGGAATTTCCATTTGTTGATTGTTTTGAAGGGTAATATTTTCCTGTTTTAGGATGGTGTTATTCACCTGAACCACTAAACGATAGTTCACGGTTGATCCTTCCCGGTTTACCAAAACCATGGTTAGATTCTTTTTGGTTCCAGATGTGAGGTTGAGAGTATAATTACTGGCATTTACATCCACTCCTTTAATATGAAAATCAGTGAAATTACTTTCATTGGCATCTGTTTGGATGGATCCTGGTTTCAAGAAGGTGTAAGCAGTAGTACCAATGGTTAGGATGATGCAGATAATGAGAAAGATGGATAATAATTTTTCCAGTTTAGGAATATGGAGTCTTCTTTCTAGAGGTAGCTTTTTTATTCTGATAAATGTTATGAGGCAAAATATAATGCTAAAAACAGCTAAAACAATGAGTATGAGTTCTAAACGGATGCTCCATGGAGTATAGTTAAATGCTAAACCGATTAAAGAAGTCAGGATTAAACTTGCCCCAAAACCCAGTGCAATACGTTCAATTAATTCCAAATCATCATTTTTGGGGAACATAACAGCCAGTAATAAGTACCCGGGTATGAAACATACGAATAAACTACCTGGAATCATCCAAAGGGAAGTTTTGTTCAATGGAGGAACTAAAACAGTAATTATCATCAGTATGCTTAGTACGATGAACGTTACCAGGTTCATAGGCAATACCTTCTTCAAAGAAGTGGATGTTTCTTCAATACCAGGTTTAATTGTTTCTTCTATTCCTGGTTTGAAATAGTTAATCCTGAGGATGTGGGCTGTAATGGAGAGTACTACTGTAATTAATGCTAAAATTAAGGTTAAATCTCTAAGTTGAAGTCCTATCGTAGAATATTTCAATATAACGCTAATTAAAACGGTCAGGAATACACACAACTCTATAAGTAAGAGAGGTTTTCTTATAATGCCAGCGTAATTTTCTTCAGGGTAAAGTACTGACATCAGTGAATATCCCGAAAGGATAAAAATCAGTATAAAAAAGAATATATTCATTATAAAGCTATTAAGGGGGTTAATTGATGTAAATACTGCAGTGATTATTGCTAATACAAAAAGTAGCAATAGGTCTTTTGATGATGTTCCTTTCATTATGATCCTCCATTATTTATAGAGTTATGACTTTTTATAAACCTTTTTGCTTAGTTCATATGTCAATTATTCATTAAAATGAGTTTAACTTATATTTCTTACCTTAACCTAAATATGATAAACAGTTGAATTTAGAATAAGATTATTTTATTTATCTAGGTTCAGATAACAAGTGTGAAAGATAACTATATATTGCTTTGAAAAAAAACATAAGATAAGATGTGTTATTATGAACAAAGATTATAAATTGATGGGTGGCGTGTTACCGGTTATACTGATTTTATGCATTGGTTTGTATGGGATCCCTGTGGCTTTAGGTTCACAATCAGCAGATTCAAATCAGTTAACCCAGGTTTCTTATAATAATTCTAATAGTACTCCAACCAATAACACAGTGACCAGTGAACAATCTGATAGTGGTAATACAACTCAAACATCTTCCAGTCAGGTGACTACTAGAGGGTCAACTACAAGTAGATCAACTACGAGTGAATCAACTAACACTGAAAATGTTAACCCCGCTGACACAACAACTCCAACTGAAACTCCAAGTACCCCTGAAACACCTCAAGAGCCAGTGACACCAACTGAACCAGAGACAACTGTATAAATAAAATCTTAAATTCTTCAATTTTTTATATTTCTTTTTCATGAATTTTGTTAGCTCTAATTTAAAAAAGGTTTAAATAGTGGTGGGAAAATTGGAGTTGGGAGTTGCCGCCACCATCATCACACTGAACATGAGTACAGTAAGCATGATCACCATTGGAACCAGGTAACGCATACTCAAGTAACGAAGGTCTATTTCATCCCGGTACTGGGGAGTTCTCTTTAAATCTGGAATTGAATTCTTTCTGTAACTTTTTTGCATATTATGCCTCCTTTATTAAGAAAAGGGTCTGTAACCTATTTAAGGGAAGAGATAAGGAGCATATGAGAAGTAATATTTTGTTAGTTTTTTAGTGAAAACTGAAGATATTGGATTCATAGTTTGGAACCACATAGTTTGGAACCAACTCATACCAGGTCATTGATAGTATAAGAGTTATTGGGGATGATTTGGGGAATACTATGGAAAGATCAATAAAAAATTTAAATCATCTTCCACATAGATTAAACCTCACAGGAAAAGTAATAAGAATTAACTAAAAATAGGCTGAATAATCCAATTACAAATCGTTTTAACTATTTGGAGGTATTTAATTGCCGGATAGTGGTGAAATAGAGCTGAGAGTTGCTGAAGCACTTCAACAGGATGTTGGTAAAGGAATGGTGCGAATAGACCATGAGTTAATGACTAAAATCGGAGCATCTCCTGGTGACATTGTAGAAATAATAGGTAAAAGAAACACGGGTGCCATTGCTGGAAACTCTTATCCTGCAGATGTGGGGCTGGAAATCGTACGTATGGATGGGCTCACCCGTTCCAATGCGGGAACTTCCATTGGAGAAATGATCACTCTTCGTAAAGCACAGCCTAGAATGGCTAACAAAGTTGTCATTGCCCCGGCAGCTAAGGGAATGCGTATAATGGCCTCAGGAGACATCATCAAAAGAAACCTCATGGGAAGAGCAGTCACCAGGGGAGATGTGCTGGCATTGGTATCTCCTAGAAGAACCAAGGAAACCTTAAGGGAATTCCCGGGTTCTGAAGATATATTCCGGGAATTCTTCGAAGCCACCACACCTTTTTCTCTGGGTGAAATCAAATTCACCGTGGTATCTACCAACCCTGCTGGACTGGTGCGTATTAATGATTCCACTCAGGTGGAAGTTCGACCAGAAGCAGTGGAAGTTATGGAGAAAAAAGTCCCAGATGTTACCTATGATGATGTAGGTGGACTTAAAAAGGAAATATCTAAAGTCAGGGAAATGATAGAACTTCCTCTCCGCCATCCGGAAATATTTGACCGCCTGGGAATCGATCCACCAAAAGGTGTGCTCTTACACGGTGCACCGGGTACTGGGAAGACATTGCTCGCAAAAGCAGTTGCCAGTGAGAGTGGATCTAACTTTGTAGCCATTAATGGACCAGAAGTCATGAGCAAGTTCGTGGGGGAAGCTGAAAAGAAGATCCGTGAAATATTCGAAGAAGCAGCAGAAAACGCCCCCACAGTGATATTCATTGATGAAATCGATGCCATAGCCCCTAAACGAGAAGAAGTCACCGGTGAAGTTGAACGGAGGGTGGTGGCCCAGATACTGGCCTTAATGGATGGGCTGAAAGAACGGGGAAAGGTTATTGTCATTGGAGCCACCAATCGACCTGATGCCCTGGACCAGGCCCTACGCAGACCCGGACGGTTTGACAGGGAAATAGAGCTACGTGTCCCTGATCGGGAAGGACGAATGGAAATACTGGAGATACACACCCGTGCCATGCCCTTATCTGATGATGTGAACATCAGTAAACTGGCAGAAACCACTCATGGATTTGTAGGTGCAGATCTGGCTGCGCTCTGCAGAGAAGCAGCTATGAATGCTCTAAGAAGAGTTTTACCTGATATTGATCTGCAAGAACAGCGTATAGCTCCTGAAATTCTGGATAAATTATTCGTCACCAGCAATGATTTCATAGATTCCATGAAATCCATCAGCCCCTCTGCGCTTCGTGAAGTATTCATTGAAGTACCCAACGTCCACTGGGGAGATATCGGTGGACTACAAGAGCTCAAAGAAAGCCTGAAAGAAGTGGTAGAATGGCCACTGAGTAATATCTCTTCGTTTCAGCGTATTGGGGTACAACCCTCCAAAGGAATTCTTCTTTTCGGGCCCCCTGGAACTGGAAAAACATTACTCACCAAGGCAGTTGCCACAGAATCCAAGGCTAACTTCATATCAGTTAAAGGATCAGAAATTCTCAGCAAATGGTTTGGTGAATCAGAACGCAAAATTGCGGAAATATTCAAAAAAGCTAAACAGGCATCACCATGCATAATATTCTTTGATGAAATAGATGCCATAGCACCCATAAGGGGATCTGCAGCTGGAGAACCACGAGTCACTGAGCGTATGGTCAATACCATCCTCTCTGAAATGGATGGCCTGGAAGAACTGCGAGGAGTGGTGGTTATAGGGGCAACCAACCGACCAGATCTTATGGACCCCGCCCTGCTACGTCCTGGAAGATTTGATGAGGTGGTACTGGTACCTCCTCCAGATGAAAACGCACGAAAAGAGATTTTAAAGGTCCATGTCGAGCACATGGCACTGGATGATGATGTAAAAATTAAAGAACTAGCCAAAAAAACCGAAGGATACACAGGGGCAGATATAGAGGTTTTATGCCGCAAAGCGGGTATGATAGCACTCCACGAAGATATGAATATTCCAAAAGTATCTTATCGGCACTTTAAAGCTGCTCTAAAGAAAATAAACCCCTCAACAACACCTAAAACCCGGGAATATTATGAACAAATAGCCAGAGAACTGGGTAGAGGACTGGAACCTAAAAAAGTACGAGAAGAATTTCCAAGAGAAGTGGCCTAAAATATAAACCAGCCACTTTTTTCTTTAATTTTTAGTTGAAGCAGGTTAGGTTAGTTTAAAGGGTTAATTTAGTTTAGGGAGTTAGGTTAGTTCATAGGGTTAATTTAGTTTAGGGAGTTAGGTTAGTTCATAGGGTTAATTTAGTTTAGGGAGTTAGGTTAGTTCATAGGGTTAATTTAGTTTAGGAGTTAAGGTTAATCTAAAGAGTTAATTTGTTTAAGGAGTTAAGGTTCGTTTAAAGAGTTAAATCAGATTAAAGAGGTTAGATTAGTGGATAAAAAAGATACCGTAAATAAATTTGAATTTTTTGATGTAACTGCTGATGTGGGGTTTCGAGCTTGTGGCAAGGATATGGATGAAGCATTTCAAAACGCAGCCCTGGCCACCTTTGATGTCATGACTGACACATCCAAGATAAAACCCACAGTCAAACGAGAAATTCTCATTGAAGCAGAGGATGAAAAAGCACTTTTATATGATTGGCTCAGTGAATTATTATTTCTCCATGATTATGAGGGGCTGGTTTTCTCCAGGTTTGCTGTTATCACCAGACAGAAAGACCCTGAAACTTTTATTCTCCAGGGAGAGATATGGGGTGAAAAATTCAACAGGGCATCTCATGAAGTGAGGGATGAGGTTAAAGCAGTCACCTTCCATTTGATGGAGATCAATAAAGAAGAAGATAAATGCACTTTACAGGTGATTTTGGATACTTAATATTTATTATGATGTTTTAATAACATTATGATAATGTTCTACTAACCCGTAAAGTTATTCTTATTCAAGGTAATCCTTTGGGTAAACCTTTGGGTAATCTTTTTGGGCTAATTCTTGAGGTAACCTTTGAAATTTCTATTTGAAGTGAGGTTAGTGATTTTATGCCTTATCTGGTTTGTGAAAAATGTGGGGGATATTATAAACTTCAAGAAGGAGAATCCCCTGATGACTTTCGGGATAAGTGCGAGTGTGGTGGTGATTTAAAATATTCAGAAACACTGAATATAAAATCACTGAACACAGGATCATTTAACAATGAATTAACAGAGGATACCGCTCATTGTGATGGTTCTGAAAATATTTATCCTACTGATGATTCTGATAAGTGTGATCCTGATGATTATAGTACTAATTTGCCCGTTGGAATGGATATAAAAAGCCCATTACATTCTAGTCTATTTAAGGGTTCTAATCTATTTAAAATATGTCTTTTAATGGCAGTAATGATTATATTGGTTGTATCTATGGGTTTAATCACTCATAAAAGTAATAGTTATGGTGCATTCAATTTCAATGTCTATGAAAAATACAGTGATGATGAAATTGCCACGTTCCTGGAGAGTGAATTCAGCCCCAATGATTATGGTAACAGCTATGACCTGGTTGGTAAATGGAACATCAACGTGGTCAGAATAAAAGTTATGGGTTCACCCACCTCTGAAGATTTAAAAACCCTCAATAAAGCCATTAATGATATAAATACCAATGTCAAAGATTTCCAGCTTAAAATTGACGACAATAATCAATTTGAACCAGATATGGAGATTTACTTTATCCCCCATTCTGAATTCAGCATGTACTCAGTCAACCCTTCAGAAGTGGATGGTTTTGCCCTGTGGAAGGTAAGCACCAATGATATTTATGGTGGTAACTCTGCCGGTGAAATATACAAAGCCCGGGTCTTCATTGGAATCGACGGGTTGAGTCAGGAGCGACGTTCTCATGTTATCGTCCATGAACTGGCCCACGGTCTTGGATTGCACCATAACCATAACCAAAATAGTGTGCTGTGTATTGATGGACCAGACCTTACTGAATTTTCAGATGTGGATAAAACTATGATCAGAATACTTTACCGTAAGGACATACTTCCTGACATGTCCCGCAGTCAGGTGGAAAACATTCTAAACAATTCTAGAAAAAGCTTTTTATAGATCTCTTTTTGGATTTATCCTTTCAGATTACATTTAGAGTTACCTTTTAGATTTCTTATAGATCCAAACCCTCCAAAGGTTATTATATCTTAATCTGTAATTATTACTTATGGTCTTTTAGTCTTTTTTAAAGATAAAATCGCTGATGCTTGTATTAGATTGATCCCCCACATCTGAGTAGTATATGTTCAGGCCATTGGGTAAGCTGATAGTCTGTACTCCAAATTTATCATTGACTTCCTGATAAAATGAGGTTTTATTGCTCATTATCCAAACTATTCTCATGGTTGAATCATTCATAGTTATATTCAGGGTCTCACCCTCAGATTTGGTGAAGTGTTGATCTTTTCCATGCCAGGATACAACACTGTTTGTATTTTCTGAATTTTCCCCATCAAACAGATAGTAAATATCATAGCCGGGAAGATAGTACATGGCCTTTCTCCAGTTAAAACCCTCATCTTCACGGGTTATATCACGGACAACAATTATTGTGCTGGAAGGATCATAACTGGAGATGTTAAGTATGTTCTCTACATGTAACTGGGTATTTTCATCATTGGCATTGATTTTAGCAGTGTTATAGAAGAAACCCACATCCAAACCAAACATGACCTTTTGGGATGTATTCATGTCATTAAGGGATGTTTCCCATATCTCACCGTTGTGAATTTCAAATGGATAAATGAAATAAATTGCATTTAAAAGAACATAAATTGTCAATATCAAAGTTAAAGCTTTTTTGGCAGATATTCTTGGAAATTCAACGTTTATAATATTTGCAACCCGGTTTATAATCCAGGCCAGGATGATCATAATGGGCGGAATGCAGGTAAGTATGTATCCGGGTTTTACCACGTAGATCAACAGATAAAAAATCAAGGCAGGTCCAACCCACAGTAAGAAGAAGAGGGCTACTGGTTTTTTGAGGTGAAAAATAAATTTGGATATTAATTCTTGTCTGGGATAAGCTAAAAAGGATAAAACCGCCATAGTTCCCATAATGCTTAGCCCTAGGAGTAACCACATCATGCAGGCCCCTGAATTTAAGAGTTGCTCTTTAATGGTGGCACCAAATAGTAAAGATGTGCAGCTTGCAGCCTCAGAAGTGCTTTTTAGAATAGTCAGATACTGCTCGATACCGCCAGCTGATATGGCAGTTGGAATTATCCATAGAAGGAGTGATAAACCAAACAGGATTAATCCGGTTAAAATCTTTTTGTATGAAGGTTTGGCGTGCCATATGCAGAATATCCACAGGGGAATGAGAAATTCTACTATATCTATCCTGAAACCACCAGCTAAACCCAGTGCAATGGCTGAGATATAAAGAAATTTTTCATCTCCTTTAAAGAATTTATAGGAAGTATAAGATATTAAAACGCTAAAAAACGCCTCAAAGATGTAAATGCTGGCTATATCTCCGTAGAACCATATGAGTGGATTGAAAACGAATAATATCCCAGTAACTATACTCAATTTTCTCCCGAGAAGTTCTTTTGCCATGAAATATATTAAAATTGCTGTAAAAATGGTGAAAACAATTGCTAAACATATCATGGTCATGTTGGGATCGTTAAAGATGTAATTAACGCTTTTTCCGAGGGTAATGTAAAGAATGTAGCCTGGAGAGTGGGGTTGTTCCTGTGTGATGTTGTATACATTAAAACCTAGTGCGTAGTTAACTGAATCCCATTCATATAAAAATTTACTCATAAATGGTATTCTCGTAATTAAAATAAGGATAGCAAGAAATAATGGGATCAAAATGTCTAATTTTTTATCAATAGAAAATTTTGATAGTTTAATCATTAAAAAGTTTTGTATATTCATTTAATATTGCCTACGTATTCATTACTGTTTTTAAATCCTCCCCCGCATTTTATAAGATGCATAAAAAGAAATTTTCATAATACATGAGTCTATTTTATTTTTTAAAGGGTGAATGAGTTAGGTGAGTTAAAACTCATCACCACAAACATCTATTAACTATCCCTCCGAGGACAGCCTATTATCTCCAGAAGATATTTGATAAGAGTTTTCCCAAATCTCACCACTTTTCACCAATTTTCGCCTTGTTTTCACCTGTATTTGGTTTAAATGTCAGCAAAAGCTTAAAAAAACTGGTTAATGGATTTAGGGTTACTTAAATTGATTGTCCAATAACCATTTAAAAACCATTTAAAAACCATTTAAAAACCATTTAAAAACCATTTAAAAACCATTTAAAAAATGTAGAAAATATTAAAAAGAGAATTTATTCAAAAAAAAGAGTTTATTGCTTGAAATTCATTAAAATAACTTTGTTTTTGTTTAGATTAATATGGATTCCATTCTTTTACTTCTTTAAATTCTGGGAACTCCCCGTATTCGTATTTATCAAACATATGTCCCCAGTCTGTTTTTTTGAATTCATTTATATTTTTTTTACCTGTTGTGGGGTACCATAGGCGGTCATGATAAAATCCTGAGGCAAAGATGAATGTTTTGAAAATGGGTGAGTTGAAAAGTAGGTGATGCAACCATTTTATGTTCATGGTTTTCTTACGCAGCCTCTGATCCCATTTTATGACTGGACTTTTACTAACCTGGAATTTGAGGTTAAGGTTTTTTATTTCCTGTTCATCCATGCCCACAATTTCCAGTTGATCCACATCTCCCATTCCCAGGCCTTTATCATGGGCCATCTTAATGTAATCTATTTTAAGTGGGTCAAATCCCATTATTTTAGCAGCAAGAGCATCCACTGCAACTGAATCTCCACTGGCCAATATAAGATTGCCTATAACCGGATCCATGGTACGCGGTCCTGCACCATTCCCACAAACTGATCCATCCATCACCGTGAAAATTCCGGGGTGGATCTCTTTTTGGATAGCGAGTAAATCAACCAGGACTTCATGGATCTTTTTATGAGCGTGGTGCCTGTATTTTGGAATCAAACCACCAAAAGCGTTTTTCATTGATCCGGTGGTGGTGGTGTGTCCGTGGGTTTTCATTGTTGGGAAGTGTATTACATTGTTCCCGTAGAACATCTCAGGAACCAGGACCTGACCAAATATCTCGTCCATAACCATCATCTCTGATTTTGGTTCATAAACCGTCCATTTAACATCGGTCAGGGGCTGAAATTCCCTTTGATATTTTTTAAGGAGGGGTAACCATTTGTTAAAATAGGCCCCCTTCCATGGATGGGTTACCACAGTCTGGTTTTCAACAGCAACCACATCTTGGAAATTATCATCCTGCAACGTTTTCAAAACCCCTTCCAGCTCCCATGGTGGTGTGGAACAGGCAGGATAAAAGAGTGTCCATGAAAGGTTCAGTTTAAGTATGGTTTCAACATCAGGAGATATTGTTTCCTTGTATTGTGCTAAATTCATCAATTTCTGATAATCTGAGACCACGGTTTCTGGTGATGTTCTTGAAATGGATACTATTGACATTATTTTTCCTCCAACTTTTATTCCCAACTTTTTATTGTAATAATGATCATATTTTCCCTTAATTAACTTTTAATCATTTATTCACTGTATATTGGTCATTTTAATGGTTTTCATCAAATTTTTATTTATCCCTATTATTCTGGGGATATTTATTCTATTTAAATTATTATTTGTGAATATTATTTTTATCCAAATTATTTTAAAATTTATTTTCCCATAATTCTTGGTTTTCCCAGAATGTAAACAATAAAGCCCAGGATGGCCCCGTACCATAGGGTTCCAAGCCTTATTATCAAGGCGATCCCAATGGCCACGCTGGAATTTAATCCGAAGAATACTAAAATGCCGGATAAAGTTGCTTCTGCAACTCCTAATCCGCCGGGGATCATGCTGACTGCTCCGGCCAGTGATGCGAAGCTGTATATGAATGTGGAAAGCACTATTCCCAGAGACTCTTCGAATCCATAGATCACGAAAAACAGGGCTAAACATTCCATAAACCAGGCTAAAACACTAATAGCTGACATTCCAATGAGATATTTAACTTCCATGCTTTTTTTAAAGGATTGATGCATCTGTTTAATGTCCTGGGAATATTTGCTGGCTCTATTCTCCAGTATGGATATCAAACGGTTGGATATGGTTTCTGATTTAATGGCCACAATGAAACAGGCAAATATTATAACCAGGATGAGGATGATGTATATTCCACTTTTATAGTAAATGATCCCGGAAAGTGATAGGATGATAAGACCTAACAGGTCGGTTAACCGGTCTACAATTACCACTGGAACAGTTTTACTCAGTTTTTCACCAGTTATGTCTTTTATAAGCCATCCTTTCCATATTTCTCCCGCTTTTGCAGGGGTTATGGTCATGGAAAGGCCGCTGAAAAACACGAAAAGGTTTTCTTTAAGGGGAAGGTGAACATCTACATTTTTGAGGAATAAATTCCATTTAATGAATCTGATGAAGTAGGCTATGGTCACCAGAATGATCATCACCGGTATAAATACCCAGTTAAACTTCGCTAGTGCAGATAAAAGATCCCCCAAGTTAGCGTAAATAATCATTACCAAATACACTGCAACTGCAAAGAGTAATATCATCCAGAACTTGTTTTTTTCCATGTTTTAAACACCGTGGTTAATCCTAATTTAATTAATGAGTATTTCTGGTTATTGTGGAAATCTCACTAATATCTGTAATCCCGAGGGAGTATCAATCCGTTCCTTCTCAATTTATGGGTTAAAATTTACCCATAATTTCAGGTTAATTTAATTCTAACCATATTTTTAATTCTATTTCCTATTTACCTATCCATTAGATTCCTCTCATTTAATGAAATATAGTACTCCTACTACCATTATCACCCACAGGAACATACAGGAGATCATACCTCGATCTTTAAATAACATCTCTGGTTCCCCTCCCATATCCTTGTTATGTAAAAGGAATAAGTAACGGAAAATCCCGTAGAATGCCAGGGGTATTGTGGTCATTATGTAGATATTGGTAGCCAGGAAGGCATAGATGGAATATGACATGATGAGTGTGGACGTGGTTATGTTCATCATCTGGTCCAGCATTTCCCTGGAATAACCAGACAGTATTTTTCGATGATCCGTTGCTTTGTTTTTGAGTAAAACAAGTTCATGTCTTCGTTTTCCAAGAGCTAAAAACAGGGCCAGAAGGAATGTGCAGAGAATAAGCCAGGGAGATACAAGAACGCCTATAGCCACACAGCCTGCAACTGCCCTTAGTACAAAACCAGTGGAAATAGTTAGGATGTCCACCAAACAGATTTCCTTAAGGAACAGCGAGTAAATAATTATCAGGCTAAAAAAAGCCAATGAAGTTATTAACAGGCTTATGTTAACAATATAAGTTAATATCAATGCTGTGATAATGAATATTGCTGAGAATAACAGCCCCTGTGATGCTTTCAATCTTCCCGATGCCAGGGGACGTTTGCATTTGGTGGGGTGGTTGCGATCTTTTTCAATATCAAGATAGTCATTGATTATGTATATGCTTCCCGAAAGTAAGCAAAACCCTATAAATGCATAAATAGCGTTTATCCATAAATTAAAATTCAAAAGATTTAATGAAAACACGATCCCAATGAATATAACCAGATTTTTATACCATTGTTTAGGTCGCATTGATATTAATACGTCTTTAAACATTTAACCACCTATTTTGTTCTTCTGGAGGCCCTAATAAACTCCAGAGATGTTAACGGAGGTAACAGTTAATAGATGTTTGAAATGTTTAATAGAATTTAATAACAGTTAATCAAGTATAGGGGGAATATTTATAAAGTTATGGGTAGGTAGTGTTATTCATTATTATCCATTGAAGACAGTACAGTTTTAACTTCCTGAAGATTTCGGGTTATAAATGGTTCTGCACCGGGGGATGAAAGAATTTTCAACTGTTTCTGGTGAGTTTTGGTGTAAACATTTTTTAGGATTCTCTGGAGTTCAGGTACTGGTGTTTTCATGACTTTTTCTATTTTAACCATTTCTTCTGGAGTTAAATGTGAGTAATGTTCTTTTATCTGGGATTCAAATGATTTAACCACATTTTTGTTCCCTTTAACCACCACCTTCAAAAGTAAGGGTGGGACACGTGTAAAAACATCCATAATTTCTATAACATCTTTTTCTGTTATTTTCACGTCATTTTCAGATTCCATAATCATAAATCTCCCGGATTATGTGGTTTAAATTTATTATAATAAATTTATTCATCTTTTATTTATATTGAAGATACAACTTGTATGTTTTAAGTATTTTTACTTTATTTACCCTGCCTAATTTGTTAAGTTTATAAATACAATTTTTATAACTACAAATTTAAGATTATAAATACAATTTTAAGTTTATAAATTACAAATTTTAGGTTTCTAACTCACAATTTTAGGTTCATGAAATCTTGGTAAAAATAGAAATCTTGGTATACAAGATGCACTCATAACTATGTGATAGGTAAACTATATCTTAAATTAAAAATCAAATTTTTATGTTTTTCAAAATACTTACTAAAATTAGTTAATAAAATCAGGAGATTGGATTATCATGGTTATGGAAGAAACTCTTAGAAAGGTACGTGATTGTGTTTGGGAAGTTCCTGGAGATTATAAAAAGGCAATGAAAGTACCTGGTCGAATATATCTCGATGATGAGGCAATTAAAACCCTGGAAAAGGGAGCAGTTGACCAGGTGGCCAATGTAGCCTGCCTACCAGGGATACAGAAATTCTCAATAGGACTTCCGGACATCCACTTTGGTTATGGATTCAGTATAGGTGGAGTAGGGGCTTTCAGTAGCAGAACAGGAGTTATAAGCCCAGGGGGTGTGGGCTTTGACATAAACTGTGGTGTAAGACTGCTCCGCACAAACCTCACCTTTGAAGAAGTTCAGTCCCAAATCAAAGAATTGATCGATGTCATGTTTCGTAACGTCCCCTCTGGAGTAGGAAGCAAAGGAAAAATCAGACTTAAAGAGGGTGAAATCGACGATGTGCTGGATAACGGCGCTAAATGGGCTGTGGAAAATGGTTATGGTTGGGAAGAAGATTTGGAGTACTTAGAAGAGAACGGATGCATGGCTGATGCAGACTCTACCCGTGTGAGTGATAAAGCCAAAAAACGGGGAATACCTCAATTGGGCAGTCTGGGATCAGGTAACCATTTCCTGGAAGTTCAGAAAGTAGAGGAAATATTCGATGCTGATGCCGCCAGTACATTTGGCCTGGAAAAAGGACAGGTAACCGTACTCATCCATTCCGGAAGCAGGGGATGCGGACATCAGGTTTGCAGTGATTACCTGCGAACCATGGACAAAGCAGCCAAGCGTTACAAAATGGATTTACCCGACCGGCAACTGGCCTGTGCTCCAGTCGAATCAGAGGAAGCTCAAGATTATTTCGCAGCAATGGCCGGCGCTGCTAACTATGCCTGGACCAACCGGCAGATGATCGTCCACTGGGTCCGAGAATCCTTTGAACAGGTATTTCATCGTGATGCAGAAGACATGGGCATGGGAATTGTCTACGATGTAGCCCACAACATTGCCAAGAAAGAAACCCACACCATCAAGGGTAGAAACACTCCACTTTATGTCCACAGGAAAGGAGCCACCAGAGCTTTTGGACCTGGAAGGGAAGAGTTACCATCAGATTACCGAAAAATTGGGCAACCAGTATTTATCCCTGGAACCATGGGCACATCTTCCTATGTTTTACACGGTACGCAGACAGCAATGGATGAAACCTTTGGGTCCACTGCCCATGGGGCAGGACGCCAGATGAGCCGGGCTGGTGCCAAGCGTAACTATCGTGGTGAGGATATCCTCAAAATCCTGGAAGGTAAGGGAATATATGTGAGGGCCAATTCCATGCCGGTAGTGGCAGAAGAAGCCCCTGGAGCATACAAGGATGTGGATCAGGTAGTTCGCACTGCCCACACCGCAGGTATTTCCAGGTTAGTGGGTAGAATGGTGCCTATTGGAGTGGCCAAGGGGTAACGATATCTTGGATAACGTTAACCAACACAAATCTTTTTTTGTAAAACAAGAACTTAACAACAGAGACTTATATTGGAGAGAGGAGCCTTAAGATGATGGGAATAATTGGTGGCACAGGAGTATACCAAATAGTTGAAATGGGAGAACTGAAGGAGAAAAAGGTTTTAAACACACCATTTGGTGAATCTCCACCTATATCTATTTTAACATTTGAAGATCAGGAGGTTGCCTTCTTACCCCGTCACAGGGAAGGCCACGACAACCCCCCACATATGATTAACTACCCGGCCAACATCTACGCTCTTAAAATGTTAGGAGCAGAGCGAATCATTGCAACCAACGCTGTTGGATCTCTGGATGAATCCATTAACCCTGGTGACTTCCTCATACCAGACGATTTTTTGGATTTCACCAGAAAAAGACCTTTCACTTTCTATGATGACCGTGCAGTACACGTGGACGTAACCCAACCATACTGCCCACAATTGACAGATACAATAATATCTGCCGGACGAGGGGTAGATGGAAGATTGGTTAAGGGAGGTGTATATGTGTGCACTGAGGGGCCTCGATTTGAGACTCCCGCAGAGATCCGGATGTTCCGTCAGATGGGTGGAACAGTGGTGGGCATGACTGGCCTTCCAGAGGCAGTGCTGGCCAGGGAACTGGAAATGTGCTATGCATCCATATGCATGATCTCCAATTACGCAGCATCAGTATCAACAGAGAAAATAACCATAGATGAAGTATTTGAAATTTTAGATGCGAAAAAGAAAGAATTAACCAGACTTATTTATAACTCCATAATCAGCACACCCTCTGATGGAAATTGCCAATGCAGAAACGCTCTGGAAGGTGCAGAAATAGATTAATATAAACATAGGAATTCTTTCCAAATAGTCAATAATCTCCTATTTTAAGTATTATTCCCTATTTTTGGACTTAATTTCATATTTTAGATTTAATTATTTCCTATTTCAGGGTTGATTTTCCTATTTCCGGTGAAATTATTTCCTATTTTAAAGGTTATAATCATGATTAATGGATTAAAATTAAATGTTTCCCATTAAATGAAAAGGTTTTTTAATCGGAAAATATAAAGGACCATTTATATATAGATCATTGTTGCCCAATTTTTTTATCATCTTTTTTACAAGTTCTAACCAATTAAAAGGGCTTTCATTCATGAACCTAATTTAAAGGAGAGTTTAGGTTGAATCACGAGCAGGAAGAAATTCTTAAACTTAAAGAAGAGAAAAATGCCATAATACTGGCCCATAACTATCAAACTCAAGAAATACAGGAAATAGCAGATTTTTTAGGGGACTCTCTGGAACTGTGTATCAAAGCATCACAGATAGAAGATGCTGATCTGGTTGTTTTTTGTGGAGTGGACTTCATGGCAGAAACTGCCGCTATTTTAAACCCTTCTAAGAAAATATTGATCCCAGATCCTCAGGCAGAGTGCCCCATGGCGCACATGCTCCCTGCAGAAGAGGTAAGAAAATATAAAAAGAGATATCCTCAAGCTGCTGTGGTATTATATGTGAACACTCTGGCTGAAGCTAAGGCCGAAGCAGATATACTATGCACATCCGCCAATGCAGCTCAGGTTGTAGAAAGCCTGGATGCAGATCAAATACTCTTTGGTCCAGATATGAACCTGGCTAGTTTCGTTCAAAAAAGAACTGATAAAGAAATAATCCCCATCCCTGAGGTGGGGTACTGTTACGTTCATAAAATGTTCAACACTGGAGATGTCACTTTTTCCAGGGAAAACTATCCTGATGCAGAGGTACTGGTACACCCTGAATGTGACGCTGAAGTACAGGAGGCAGCGGACCAAATACTCAGTACGGGGGGAATGGTTCGCCATATAGCAGCATCGGATAATAAAAGTTTCCTCATAGGCACAGAAGTGGATATGGTGACCAGACTCCGCAGGGAAAACCCTGATAAACTGATCTACCCCTTACTGGATGAGGCCATCTGTGAAACTATGAAAATGCACACCCTGGAAAAGGTTAAAAACTCTCTGATTGAGGAAAAGTTTAGGGTCACAGTTCCAGAGGAACTTGCGGGTAAGGCTCGAAGTGCAGTGGAGCGGATGCTAAAGGTAAGTTAAACCCCTAAATTAGTTTATAATCAAATTGAATTTACTAACCTTGAATTAGGTATAAGCGATTGAAATTATTTTTTTCATGGTGATATGCAGTGAAAATAGATAAAGCAGGATTATTTGGAGTTATATTGATACTCATCGGGCTGATAGTTTACGCTACTTCACCCCTTGATCAAGTGGTTATGATGATCACCTGGCCCCTTTTATCGGGTTCATCAGAAGGCAAAGCTGTTCTTTTCCTGGGTGCAATAGGCAGTTTCCTTATCTTAAACTCACTTCTCAATAACACCAGATTCTTAGCACCAATAAAAGAGAGAATCAATGAATACAGTCCCGATGGTAAGAAGTTCCTTAAATGGACCATACTTCTAATCCTATTAACATGTCTACTGGGCCTCTTAATTGAGTTTTACATTCGTTTGAAGTACGGAGTGTCCCCTTTAACCATTTTCGTATCCACCAATCCCACTTCAACCACCACCAGCCCCATGCATAGCCATGTATTCAAGTCTGTTTTTGGGCACTTTGCAGATAGTATGAGTGGACTCATCCCCCATCATGTTCACACCGGGGGCAGTCTGTATCCTTACGTGTTACCATGGGGTTATTTGATATTCATAACCCTACCCCTGGCTTATATAACTGGATTGTTATCTTTAAATGGGAGACAAGAGCTAAACAGGATCATAATGGCCTTTGCAATGACCCTAGCGCTTATTGGAATGGTTGATGGTGGACTTTACAGTCAACCGTTAGTGATAGGTATGGGCCTTTTATTCATTTTTTACTTTGTAGAAAACCCATTACAGATTCACCCATTCCAGTTCCGTCAATTCATCCTACCCATTGTACTAATCTTCCTTCTGGCATTATCGGGATTGGGATTAGAACTGGCAGGGAACAACAGTTCTTATCATGAAATAAAGGTTTTAAATCAGTTTGAACCTGTTGATCTAAGCGGTTATAATGTTTTAAGCCAAGAGCAGCAGGGTAACATGACTGTTATACGGACGGATACCACTGTCAGTGATAAAAACACCCTGGAAAGTCTCTTCAAAACATATCAGGGTCGTGCCGATGGATTTTTCATGACCTGGAATTTCTTTTCCTACTTTTAGGAATCTGAAAATACCATAAAATTAGGGATCCGAAAGTACCATAAAACAAAAAGTTTAAAAAAGTATAGGTGAAAATGAAGCTTTCAATTATCATACCTACCTTTAACGAGGAAAGTTACCTCCCTCATCTTTTAGAGAGTATAAAAAGGCAGGATTTCAGTGATTATGAGGTTATAGTGGCCGATGCAGGTTCCAAAGACAGCACCAGAGACATTGCCCTGGATTGGGGGTGTAAAGTTGTTGAAGGAGGTCTTCCTTCTGTAGGGCGAAATCGAGGGACATTAGCAGCCACTGGCGAATACCTCCTGTTCTTAGATTCAGATGTGATTTTAACCAGGGATTACTTGGAATTATGCCTTGATGAATTTGAAAAAAGAGATCTGGGAATTGCTATAACCCAGATTGCACCATTAAGTGATAGTTTTTTGAATAAAATAACCCATGACTTTGCCAATTTCTTCATGAAACGGGTGGAGAACATCAAACCCCATGGGGCAGGTTGCTATGGTATAATCACCACCAGAAAACTACACAATGAAGTGGAAGGATTTGATGAAGATTTGGACTTTGGAGAAGACACGGATTACATTGAGCGCATAGGTTCCATCAGTCAGTTCAAGGTTCTTAGAAGCCCAAAACTACTTGTTTCCACCCGTCGGGTTCAGGAGGAAGGGCTGCGTAATGTGGCCTTCAAATATGCTAAAAGCACTTTCTACCAGTTCCGGGGCAAACAAATAACAGCCGAAGACCTGGATTACACCTTCGGGCATCCTGATCAAAAGAGGATACTCTACTCAGTATGTGGGGAAGGAATGGGACATGCCATCAGGGGTAGAGTCCTCCTTAATCATTTAACCAAGAATAATGAAGTCCACATATTTGCATCAGACCGTGCCTATGATTATCTGGCAGATCATTTTGACAATGTTTATGAGATAGGTGGATTTAACACAGTTTATGAGGATAACACAGTCCAGAACACCAAAACATTCATCAAGGGGATGAAAGACCTCCCTGGAGATTTGAAAAATAGTTTAAGATTAATGTACAGTGTGGCCAAGGCAGTAAAGCCTCAGATCATTATCTCTGATTTTGAATTTTATTCAAACCTCCTATCCAAGATCCTGCGCGTGCCTCTCATCAGCCTGGATAATATGCATGTTTTAACTCAAGCAGAGTTAGATGTCCCTAAAAAATACCGTACCGATAGAATAGCTGCTGAAAGTGTGGTTAGATCATTCATCCAGCTTCCAATGGTTTCCCTTATAACCAGCTACTTTTATCCACCCCTTAAACATCCGGGTAAGACCAAATATTTCCCACCAGTTCTTCGTGATACCATAATGGAACTGGAACCCCATAATGGGGAACACGTGCTGGTTTATCAGACCAGTGACTCTAACTGGAGATTACTGGATATTCTGAAAGAATTTGATGATGAATTCATTGTCTACGGATTTCACCGTGAGGGAAGGGATGATAATTTACTGTTTAAGAGTTTTAATGAGGATGATTTTTTCAATGACCTAGCCCAGGCCCGGGCAGTGATCTCCAATGGAGGATTCACCCTTATCAGTGAAGCACTGTATCTGGGAAAACCGGTTTTAAGTGTTCCAGTGAAAAAACAGTTTGAACAGATCTTGAATGCACTTTACCTGGACCGTTTGGGTTATGGGGAGTTCCATGAGGATCTGGAGCGGGATGATATTGAGAAGTTCCTCTCCCACTTGGAGGAATACCGGAAAAATATCCGTCTTGGTTTTGCCCACGATAACAACCAATCAATTCTGGATGAATTGGATCTTTTGATTGATAAATATGCTTAATAACTGAATTTACATTGAAATAATTTGATGATATCTTATTTCTTTGACTTTTTTAATTTTTGAAGGTTAATTTAATTTTCAATTCTCTAAAGATTAAACTTGGATCTTAACTCTTCTCGCCGGTAAATGAAATAGGGGGATGTATTTCCTAGTTGGATGCCTTTATTATTAGTTTAATTGCCTTAACCTGATGTATGATACTGGGGAAATTAGTAATGGTTCAAGGGTGAACCATTCTTAATGAATACTTATCCCATGCTCTATATCCCAATACTATTTATCTATACAATTAAACTGATTATCATATGAGTTCAAGAAGTGGAGTTGCCAATTTACCCCTTCATGGTGGTCGTGCACCCCGTTGGCTTTTCCAGCGCATGGTGAAACTGGCAGGAGCAGTCACTGATTCAATAATATACGAGTATGGTCCTGAGGAATTTTTATCCAGAATTTCGGACCCTCACTGGTTCCAGGCATTTTCATGTGTCCTGGGATTTGACTGGCACAGTTCTGGTACCACAACCACGACATGTGGGGCTCTAAAAACAGCTATCAAACCTGAAGAACAGGGTATACTTATTGCCGGAGGTAAGGGTCGTGCTTCTCGGAGAACACCTCAGGAAATCCAGGATGCTGGAGAAATATTTTCATTATCCACATCTAAACTGGAAAATCTGGTTTATTCCAGCAAGATCTCTGCAAAAATTGATAATTCATGCATCCAGGACGGTTACCAGCTTTATCATCACGTGTTTTTTTTAACTGAAAAGGGTGACTGGGCAGTGGTACAGCAGGGTATGAATGAATCCACCAAATATGCTCGCCGTTACCACTGGTTATCTGATTCAGTGGAAAATTACATTAACCAACCACATAATGGTATCTGTTGCGATCTGAAAGAGGAGAAGACATTGGACATGACTTCGGATATGAGTTTTGATTCACGGCAAACCAGCCTGGATCTTATTCTTGATAACCCCGAACATCTGAAGAAATATTTCCAGAAAAAAATAGTTTTGGGGCCAGGTCAGGCCAACTTGGACATATTCTGCCCTGAACTTACGTTACCAGCGCATCATCCTGTGTTAGGCACTGATCTATCCCTCCGGGAATTTGAAGTCCTTCAAGATGCTTGGGAATTGCAACCAGAAAGCTATGAAGAGCTAGTATCTTTAAGGGGTATGGGGCCCAAGAAGATACGTGCATTGGCACTGATTTCAGACTTGGTCTATGGGGATAAACCCAGTTGGGATGATCCCGTTAAATACAGCTTCACTCATGGTGGTAAAGATGGTTTTCCCTACCCTGTGGACCGGGAAGTATATGATCATTCTATCCAGACCTTACAAGATGCACTTGAGCAGGCCAGATTAGAAAAGAAAGATCGTTATCATGCCATCAAACGTTTGGAGAATCTGATCCATGTTGATAATTAATTCTACAGATGAAAAGTTGGTGTTGATAGTATCAACTTCCTAAAACTACTAAACTTTACTATAATTTCCCATTTTACAATGATCAGATCAGCAGGGAAGACCCGTATTTCAAGTGTAATGATCAAGGTGTAAATTGCATGTTGATATTTTTTTAACCTAACCGGTTTATTTTTAAATAAAATATTCTTGAAATAAAACACTGAAATTATTATTCAATACTGAATTCATTCATTCATTTATTCAGTCAGTTCGTTAATTTTCATGGCAAATATAAAATCCAACTCGGTTAAACCGCCCAGATCATTGGTGGTTATCTCTAAGGCCACCTTTCCCCATGATAAATTTATTTCTGGGTGATGTTGCATTTCTTCTGCTACTAAACCAACCTTAACCGTAAATTCAAGGGCATTCAAAAAGTCAGGGAATTCAAAAACAGATACTAGGTAATGATCTTCTAAAAGAGACCAATTATCCAGTAGGGCTGATTTTTCTTCTATTTCTTCTGGACTTAAGAGTTTGGGTGTGTAAATAAAAACATCCCCCCCTTTTTTGTTTTTTTTGATTTTCATCTGTTTTAATTGATTTTTAGACTCTATTTTTTAGACTCTATTTTTTAGACTCTATTTTTTTAGACTCTATTTTTTGACTATTGGGCTCTATCAAAAAAAGTGGAGAATGCTCCTTAAGTGGATTTATTCACTTTTCAGATTCTTTTCCTATTAATTCCAGAAGATCTCTGGCTTCTTTGAATGTTTTATCTATTTTAAGAGATTCTTTGATTAATTTTAAAGACTCATCATACTTTTTAAGGTTGTAAAAACCTTGAGCCCTCATGTATAAACCGTATTTGTAAAAATCATCCTTTTTGGAATACCTGCTCAAGAAGAGGTCAAAGGTGTTAACTGCTTCCTGATACTCTTCCAGAATCAGGAGTACATATCCACGGTTGTACCAGGCCATGTTATCACCAGGCTCCAGTCTGATGACTTCTTCAAAACATTTAAGTGCCTCAGGATAGTTTCCAAGCTCCATGTAGGCTACTCCCTTATCGTTCCAAGCTGAAACATACTCTTTATCAATTCCGAGTGCACTTTCAAAAAATTTTATTGATTTGTCTACTTTTCCCTGTTCTAAAAAGGACATGGCTTGTTTGTAGAACATTTCTGCTTCTTTGATCGCCATTTAAATCAACTCCTGGCTATATTTGGATTGGGGACTATATAATTTTAAGGGATTTACAGTGATCCTTATTGCAAAAAAAAACGGTCAGAGTTCTTGAAATAAGAAATGATAATGTTAAAAAGTTTATCTAATGATTTAAAGGAGATATTGTTTAATCCCTATGAGATGGGTATTATATTTGGTCTCATACTTACCATTCTACTATATTGGAGTTGTGGTTATCCTTAATTAATTAATAAATATAAAGTATTACTAACTATGTTGCTGTAATAATGCTTACGATTTTAAGTATTAGTTATTTTTAATGTATTTTTAATTAACGTAATGTTTTTTAGTCAAGATTCTCTAGAAAAAAAATATTTTGTAAATTGTTTTAATGTAAATTATCCTGTATGTCAATACTGAATATGTAGATACAATCCATTACAATAAATTACAATGCTGATAAATTAATTGATTTCTTGATTGATCTTCATGATAAGTGTGCAATAAAATGAGTGATGAACAATTCTCGTTGATTATTAATAATTTAGATTCGTTTTTGGGATTTTAGAAATATCATGTTTTAAAATTCTTCATCCAACAATGGGAATTTTATTTTGGAATTATGATATTAAGAGCACATATTAATCTGTACAGAGGGGAAGTTATGGTTAAAGTACAGGTTTTTTCTGGGATAAGTGCATGTAATTCATTCAAAGGTAAAAAATTTTAATAACCCGGAGGAACATTGAAATATGTATACAAGAATGTATACTAAATTTTTTAAAATTTTAATGATTTGGATTTCTAAAATCAGGTATAATAAAATATAGGCCTTTTTTTTGGGAAATCTGTATTTTAAATGGATTTATTTAGATGTCTAATAATTAATCACATAATTTTAATGGAGGAAATAATATGTTGCATGGAACAGAATTGTTGAAGAAGGGTTTTGCCAAGATGACTAAAGGTGGAGTGATCATGGATGTGGTCAACGCTGAACAGGCAGCTATTGCCGAAGAAGCAGGTGCTGTGTCTGTTATGGCACTGGAGAAGGTTCCAGCGGATATCAGAGCTTCTGGAGGAGTTGCCAGAATGGCAGACCCCAGTAAAGTTACCGAGATCATGGATGCAGTCAGTATCCCGGTCATGGCTAAGGTACGAATCGGCCACTTTGTGGAAGCCCAGGTCCTAGAATCACTGGGAGTGGACATGATCGATGAGAGTGAAGTACTAACCCCTGCCGATGAAAAATTCCACATTGATAAAAAACAATTCACCATACCATTCGTTTGTGGAGCAAGGAACCTGGGTGAAGCTCTCCGCAGGATAGATGAAGGTGCTGCCATGATCAGGACCAAGGGAGAAGCAGGCACCGGTAACGTAGTAGAAGCAGTCCGTCACATGCGCATGATCCAGGGAACCATCAGGGAACTCAAGGACATGACTGAAGAGGAACTGTGGAGTGTGGCCCGGGAAGAAGAAGCACAGCTTTACCTAGTTAAGGAAACCCAGAAACAGGGAAGACTACCCGTGGTGAACTTTGCTGCAGGAGGAGTGGCTACTCCAGCAGATGCAGCCCTTATGATGCAGCTGGGGGCAGATGGAGTATTCGTGGGAAGCGGAATCTTCAAATCAGAATACCCTGAAATAGTAGCTAAAGCTATAGCCGAAGCAACTGCCCATTACCAGGATGCGGATCTCATTGCCGAGGTCAGCCGGGACCTGGGTAAAGCAATGCCTGGACTGGAAATAAGTCAGATACCCAAATCTGAGAGATTACAGGATAGGGGATGGTAATCCTTTAAATCTATTTTTTTATTTTTACTTTTTTTTATATTTTTGTTAACAAGGTTTTTAAAGAGTTTTTTTCAGTTAAATGGCTTTATTCATATATAAAAATGAATAAATTAGTTTTTAATTGAGTTTTTAATTTGATTATTTTGTTCAATCCATCTTAAAGTATTACTTTTTAGCTTGTTTTGACTCTTTTGTATTATTATTAATTTAATAGAAAGTATTATATATGTGGTGATATTACTAAATTTTGGTGTATTGTTATGAAAAAATTCTATATAATTTTCATGTTAACTGGTTTTTTAGTATTGTTTTCAGTATTGGGAAGTGTTTCAGCTGCTAATTTGACTGTTAATCCAGGTAACAGTATTCAAACTGCGGTGAATAATGCTTCTAATGGCGATACAATCATTGTAAATGATAACAATGGCTCTGATTACACTTATAATGAAAATATTATTATAAATAAAAATATCACCCTAAAATCAAGTTTTAACACTGTCACTATACATTCCTCAAATCCATCACAATCTGTGCTCATTGTTAATAATGGGGGTAGTGGTTCAATAATCGAGGGATTTACCATAAATGGATCAAATAACTCCGTTGGAATTCTCCTAGAAAATGTAAACGAATGCACAATTAAAAATAACAACATTAATGGAAATTATCAAGGAATTTACCTTTCACAATCATCATATAACACCATAACCAACAATGCTATAACCAACAATACCTATGGAATTTTCATCCCTGCACAATATTCATATGACAACAATATAATCGCAAATTATATAATCGCAAATGATTATGGGATATTTTCTACTTTCCATTCTTTTAACATACAATTCAATAGAATAATTGGAAATAATTGCTCAGGGTTATGGTTCGAAGGAGAAGAAGGAGAATTTTTCGACATATCCAATAACTGGTGGGGCTCTAATAGTCGATTATGCGATTGGAATTGGTATGATCCAAACATATCATATGATATATTTTTTAATAGCGGTTTGGATCCATTATACAATGAAATATATTTTACACCTTGGTTGATTTTAAATGTAAACTCCAGTTCTATGAATACTAACAACAATTCAATCGTTACAGCAGACCTCACACATAACAGCAATGGTGAAGATATTTCTCCACTGGGACACTTGCCTGATGGTATTCCAGTAAATTTCACCACCAATTTAGGTACAATTACCAGTACAGCTTACACTAGCAATGGAAAAGCAAATGTATCATTCAGTCGTGGGACAGCTTCTTCTGGAACGGCAACTGTCACTGCTGCACTGGATGGGCAGTGTGTGCAAACAAATATCACAATTATTAATGCCGATTCTACAGCACCAACAGTAACCGCCAGTCTTGCAAGCGGAACATATAACAGAACCCAATCTGTGACTTTAACTGCAACTGATAACATAGATCCAAATCCAGCAATTTATTATACTATCAACAGTAGTACTCCTACAATTTTGAGTACAATGTATACAGGCCCAATAGTTATCATTAATCCAGGCACCACAACTTTGAAATTTATTGCGGTGGATAGTGCAGGTAATCAGGCTACTGTTCAAACTCAAAATTACACTTTAAACCTTGTATCAGATATTAACACAGGTAAAACGTATTCTAAGATCCAAGATGCTATAAATGACCCATCAACCTTAAATGGTCACACAATTGAGATCCTATCCGGAAGTTACACCGAAAATATAATTGTAAATAAAAGCATTACTTTGAAGCCGGTTATTGGTTCTAGAGTCACAATTAAGGCCCAAAATTATTCTAATCCCACTATAATCATTAATTCTGGGGGTATTAACTCAACAATCAACGGCTTTACCATAACTGGAGGCATTTATGGTGTTCATTTAAACTCTGCTAATGATTGCACTATATTGGAAAATGCAATTAGAGGAAATGGCTGTTCTGGATTATGGCTTCTAAATTCTAACAACAATAAAATATTGCAAAATACCATAATAAACAATGGTATGGGGGTCATTCTTCAAAATTCAATGAACAACACTATTTCTGGAAATAATAATTCTGTGAATATCGAGGGGGGCGGATTTAACTTATATAACTCCACAAACAACATAATCTCTAATAATAATGTTGATGATGCCATTAGGCTAGGCAATTATTCCCTGAATAACGCCATTTTTGAGAATAATCTCAGTGGAATCTATATCTCAGATTATTCAGCTAATAGCATAGTGTTTGAAAACAATATTGATGACATTGATATCTCTAATTCGGACAATACTCAAATATATGGAAATAACATTACAGGGTACTGGGCAAGGATTTATATTTATAATTCTTCAGCAAATATCCATTACAACCGAATCACTGGAAATATTGAAAATGTTGGGAATGGAACGGTAAACGCCACCAACAACTGGTGGGGTACCAATATTCCACTTGTGTCTTCTAATGGGACTGCAAATATTATGATAATGGGTGGAACAGTCCTCTATGATCCATGGCTTGTTTTGAATGTAACTCCTACTCCTGCAAGTACTAATGGTAATTCCACAGTTACAGCAGATTTAACACATAACAGTGATAATAATGACACTTCTCCACAGGGACACATTCCAAATAGTATTCCTGTGAATTTCAGCACTAACCTAGGTACCATAACCAGCCAGGCTTCCACTCGCAATGGAAAAGCAAATGTATCATTCAGTCGTGGGATAACTTCTTCTGGAACGGCAACTGTCACTGCTGCACTGGATGGGCAGATTGTGCGAACAGATATCACAATTGCTAATGCTGATTCTACAGCACCAACAGTAACCGCCAGTCTTGCGAGTGGAATATATAACAGAACACAATCTGTGATTTTAACTGCAAATGATAATGTAGATCCAAATCCAGCTATTTATTATACTATCAATGGCAGTGCTCCTACAATTTTGAGTACAAGGTATACTGGCCGTATAATTATCAATAATCCTGGCACCACAATTTTGATGTTTATTGCGGTGGATAGTGAGGGTAATCATGCTACTGTTCAAACAAAAAATTACACTTTAAACCTTGTATCAAATATTAACACGGGTATGACTTATTCTCGTATTCAGGATGCTATTAATGATCCATTGACCTTAAATGGTCATGTTATTGAAGTAGAGATGGCTACATATGTTGAGAATATTGTTTTGAATAAGAAGCTTAAAATTTTGCCCAGTAATGCGCCAGAAGGTGTAATTGTGCCTATTATTGCTGTAGATCCCTTAAGACCTGTTTTAACAATAACATCAGCTGGAAGCGGTTCATATATTTTTTCCTTGGAGTTTAGAGGTGCTACTAACTCTACAGGGATTTATTTAAACTCTGTTAGTAATTGTACAATCGATTTTAACTCTATAAATCTTAACAGAGAAGGTATTCTCCTTCAAAATTCCTCTGGAAATCTAATTGAAGGTAACGACATTGAACATAATCAGGATGGTTTAAGTCTCTACAATTCATGCAACAACTCTATCGTATCTAATGATGTAATAAATAACACGTGGGGCATTTTTATCCCCGCAGAATGTATGGAGAATATTTCATCTATTTCTTTGAACAACACGATATCTAGAAACAGAATTAAAAATAATACATATGGTATTTATCTAATCGGAGACATGAGTGCTATCTTCAGCCTTGGTGGCATGCACACTAATGACAGCAATATAATTGGAAACTCCATAACCGAAAATATTTATGGTGTTTATTCTAATTCTAGTCCATTTAACATGCATTTTAACATGCTTAACAATAACCGTATCAGTAATTTGTGGTTGGAAGTGGATGAAGGGATTAGTTTCAATGCTAAGGATAACTGGTGGGGTTCTAATCATATATTAATGGATTATTCTGATGATGGGCATTTACCAACTATTCCTATGGATATTTTTTGCCAGGGAGCACTTGAAACTTGGTATTGGGCTGAAGCAATAGGTGATGTTACTCCATGGCTTGTTTTAAACGTAACTGCTAATCCTGTAATTACTAATAGTAGTTCTACGATTACTGTAGATCTAACTCATAACAGTGATGGTGACGATACTTCTTCGCAGGGGTATGTTCCAAATCAAGTTCCTGTGAATTTTTCCACAAATATGGGCTCCATAACAAGTCCTTACTATCTTTGTGAAACACGTAATGGAAAAGTTAATGTAAATTATAATCGTGGAACTACCACATCCGGAACAGCAACGGTTAGTGTAAATTTAGATGAACAAACTGTGCAAACCAATTTAACCATTGACGCAATTGCACCTACTGTAACAGCAAATATTGCAAGCGGAGTTTACAACACTACAAAAACAGTAACTTTAAACACTTCAGATAATTTTGACCCTCACCCAATTATTTATTATACAACAGATGGCAGCAATCCAACCAATCAAAGCACGATTTACACAAATCCTATCACTATAATAAACACTACCATTCTAAAGTTCACTGCAATAGATAATGCAGGAAATCAAGCTGCAATTCAGACACGTTATTATACTTCAAGTTTACTTATAACTAATAATAACACTGGAAATAAGTATTTAACCATCCAATCAGCTATTGATGATCCGTTAACCGTTGATGGTGATGTTATTTTTGTGGGAAATGGAACATTTTATGAAAACATTGTGGTAAATAAAAAACTCATCATCACGTCACGTGATGATAATGTCACAATTTACAATGCACGACTAAATATTCCTGTTTTCACCATAACTAGCGAAGGAAGTGGCTCAGTAATACAAGGATTCACCTTGGTATTTTTATATGATGGAGCTGCAGATTATGCGGATTTGGATCCTTATACTATATTTTTAGATCATGCATGTAACTGCACAATTTATGGAAATACAATCTCTAAAAATGGTTCAGTTGGAGGGGGGATATGTCTTACAGCTTCACCTAACAACGTGATATATGGAAATAATGTTACAAATTATTGTTATGGGGATGGAATTAGTATATTTAATGATTCAGACAATAATATAATCATAGAGAATAACATCTCAGGAAACTGGAATGGAATTTTGATCCTTTTTTCAGACGGGAATGTCATAACTCAGAATAATATAAACACCAATAACATTGGATTATCAATCGATAGTTCGAATGACAATGATATCTATGCTAACTCGATATCAAATAATGTCAAGTACGGTTTTTATACTTATTGTTCTTCTGTTACTATAAACTTCAACAGAATTATTGGAAACAATTGGTATGGGCTTTATAATGAGTGGAATGGGGCAGTAAATGCAACAAACAATTGGTGGGGTACCAACAATCCTCAGAATTCATCAACACATGGAAGTGCGATTTACGCACCTGGAGGAACAGTTTTATATAATCCCTGGCTCGAACTAAACTTAACAGGTTCTGTAATTCATGTGACACATAACAGTAACTCCACCTCGGAGATAACTGCTGATTTAACCCATAACAACCGGGGAGAAGACACTTCCACATCAGGTACGATACCAGATGGTTTACCTGTAAACTTCACCACCACACTGGGAACCATTACCCCTACAGCCACTACCAAAAGAGGCAAAGCAACTGTAATTCTCACATCGAGCCCATACTCTGGTGCAACAACGGTTACAGCCTCTACTTATAACCAAACTGTTTTTAAATCATTCCGTAAATCGTTTAGCACAATACAAGCAGCCATTAGTAACTCGTTAACCATTGATGGTGATGTTATTGTGGTTGCAAATGGGACATACACTGAAAACATTTATGTGAATAAAAATCTCACCCTCATCTCAGAAGGTAATGTTACTGTGCAGGCATCAAATCCTTCAGATGCTGATATTTATATTTCAAAATGGGGCAGTGGGACCGTTATTGCATACTTTAACTTAATCAATGCCACCAACAATTGTGGAATTTATTTGAATTCTGCAACAAACTGTACTATTTACTCCAATAATATAACCGGGAATTTCAATGGTATAATACTATACAATTCCACAGGAAACATTATTTTAAATAACACCATCTTGAACAACGAGAATGTTGGTATTGGTTTAGATTATTCAAATAACAATACAATTACCAAAAATAACGTTTCAAATAATTGGGTGGGCACGTCTTCCCTGGATTCTTATAATAACATTATTTCCAGGAATAAATTGTACAGAAACGGTTTATATGGAGTGTATATGGATGCTTCAAATGACCCGGTTCTTGAAAACTCCATAACTTATAACCTGTGTGGTATTGGCCTTTACAGATCTGCCTCTAACCAGATACATTTTAACCAAATATTCGGGAACACCTACGGTCTTTTTGCAAATGGAACTAGTGTCATGGTCAATGCCACTAACAACTGGTGGGGACACGAAAATAACACTCCACGTGTTGCATACACGGACACACCAGCAGACATAATTATCTATAATGGAAATGTGGTTTATGATCCATGGCTCATACTTACAGTTTATCCTACATCTTACAAAGTGGCAAATGGCAAAATATATGAAGCAACCATAACTGCAGATCTGACATATAACAGTGATGGCACAGATACATCAATTCAGGGGCGGGTGCCAGATGGAATACCGGTATATTTCTATTCCCAGTATGGTACTAACACTTTCCAGCAACTACAATATACATTAAATGGTAAAGCATCAACTAACCTGGTGAGGGATCCTAATTATCATGATGTTATATTTATCATGGGTGCAGTGGATGGTGATTATAATTTCACAGGGGTGGATTGGATTGCTAAAGCAGTTGTTAACGTTGTGGGATCAGCCGTAAATCTATCCAACACCAATCAAAAACTTAATTTAACCTATGAAATACCCTTAAATGACCCAACAACATGGGTAAGTGTTCTTTGGAAGGAAACCAGTCTCTACCATGGGGAAGTGGACCTTATTGTAAATGGAGTTGTTGTTAAGAGTTGTAATGTGGTGAATGCAGCTTATCTTGCTTATCATAATTCCTATTCTGAAGAGGTTTTTAAACAGATTAAGTTTGTTAATAGTTTGTTCTTAAATCCAGTGGAGTCCACCACTTTCGTGCCAAACCAGTATTTACAGCCCCTTATCGATTATTACCATCTTGAAAACATGACATTTGATCAGCTGGAGGATTCCATTCTGTTGTTGGTTAAGATAAAAAATAATTTCACGGATAATGAAATTGCTTTCATTAAAAATCATCGCCTTGAATTTATAGACCTGGTTGGTTTTATCATGGCCTATCCTGGTGATGCTATTCAAACCATAAGCTTTGTGGACCCAGACAACAACCAGACTGTGAGTATAAACTTCCCAGGAAATCCCATACTCCGAATGAGCCCCATGATATATTATGATGGCTACATGGAGGATACCAATGGAACCCGGTATGATGTGGGATATGAGGGTGTCAGAAGCTTTGCCATAGCCACCACTAAAGTGACAAACAGTGAGGTGCAGTACTGGCTGGATAAACAATCTTTATATGCTCCGGGTGCTATGAAAGCTGCTTATGGAACTTTCCTCACATCTTTACTGGTTATTAAATGTCATGATATGGTGGCTGACCAGGCAGCAACCGCTTACAATGTAACTTGGAGTCGTACTACTCCTGTGGTGGTTTCCTGTTGTGATGATGCAGCATCCTCTTATATAACTGGAGAAATGAATCACAGAATGGGAATGGATGTAAACGGAACAGCAAGTAATGTGTGGGCGTTCCGTTTTGCCTGTTCTTCGGCTTTTTCACCCATTGAGCAGGAAATAGGAAACCCCAATGGAACTATTGGATCCGTGACCATGGGAATAGGAGAACGCATAATCAAGGGTGAAACTCCTGAGTTGTTCTACAGCAACGGTCAAATTGTACTGAAAATTAAAGATAAAGATGACCTTATACTCATGGTTGACCCAATCACCGGCATAGTCCGGGATGTTTCCACAACCATCTGCGGAGCCTACTGCTACCACAACCAGATAACCAACCGTCGAATTGACTTGGCACAGAACTTAACTAGCAGTGATCCCAATGTTCAGCCGGAATGGTTGAATTCCACAGCACAAATCAGTATGGCTTCTTCGGCTGCTGTTTTAGTGGGTTTAGAAGTTACTGGTGAAAGTCCTTTATTTTTAGCAGGAATAGAAATAGGTAGTACAGTTCCAGTTGTAGGGGTAATGATTGGGGGAGGTTTAGTATTAGCTGCTGTATTAAATTACATCTGTGATCAGTATGGGTGGTTACCACCAGAACAAAGCCGAGAAATACTGGGAAATGCATTCTTACCATTTGCACTGATAAACACATTCCTTTATGATGAATCTACACCCACAACCAAACAACTAGAAGAAGCATACTGGAAAGCAGGTTACTTACTGATGGCAATAGATAATAGTGATTATGGAGAACTTTATAGGGCAATAACATCTGGATCATTACAAGATAGTAAATATTATTTAAATAACGGAATAAAACGTGAAAAAGCAGTTAAGGATTTTTTAAGTGCAGGAGGGCCAAAAGGAGATAAAGCTAAATTTTTAAAAAATCTTTATGATAAAAGCAAAAAACGGTGCGATGATGGTTGGAATGAGTTAAAAGAGGGGGATGTTGCAAATGGTCTTGTGGATATTACTATAGGACTTTGGGGTTTTGATCTATGGGGTTCTATATTAGCTTTAGAAGTCATTCCAAAAGAAGCGTTGTCACAAATAAAACAAGAGATACTACGGATTCTATCGTAATTATTGAATAGACAGAATCAAATCAATTAAAGAATAATTAACATTAGGAGATATAATATGGGTTTATTCAAAAATTTTAGAAATAAATCAAAGCTTAAAAAAGCAAATGAATTATATTACCAATGCAAATATTATGAAGCCATCAAACTCTACGATGAAATCTTAGAAAAAAACTTTAACAATGTTGATGTGTGGAATAATAAAGGATTGGCTTTAAAAAATCTGGGTAGGTATCAGGAAGCTTTGGACGCTTACAATAAAGCACTAATATTAAATCCCATTGATGTTAATGCATGGAATAATAAAGGTTCTGTTTTAAAGGAACTTGGTAGGTATCGGGAAGCTTTGGACGCTTACAATAATGCTCTGGAATTAAATCAAGAGAAATCAGGAATATTCTATAATAAAGGAATTATTTTAAGTGATCTTGGTAGGTATCGGGAAGCTTTGGACGCTTACGATAAAGCTCTGGAATTAAATCCAAAAGATAGTGACACATGGAATAATAAAGGGTTGGTATTACACGATCTTGGTAGATATCAGGAAGCTTTAGCTGCTTACGATAAAGCTCTGGAATTAAATCCAAAAGATAGTGACACATGGAATAATAAAGGGTTGGTATTACACGATCTTGGTAGGTATCGGGAAGTTTTGGACGCTTACGATAAAGCTCTGGAATTAAATCCAAAAGATAGTGACACATGGAATAATAAAGGTTCTATTTTAAAGGAACTTGATAGGTATCCAGAAGCTTTAGATAGTTGCGATAAAGCATTAAAATTAAATCCAAAAAATGATAGTGCATGGAATAATAAGGGCAGTATATACGGAATTATTTTAGAACATTCTAAAGCGCTTAAATGCTTTGACCGAGCATTAAAATTAAACTCTACAAATTATCAAGCATTATATAATAGAGGAATGACTCTCAAATACCTTGAAAAAAAACAGGAAGCATTGAAATGTTTTTATGAAGTTTTAAAGTTGAATCCTGATTTTGAACCAGCTAAGAATCAAAAAGATAAAATTTTGAATTCCGAAGGGAAAATACAATGATGAATAGTATGGGATTTAAATTGATATTTATTAAAAAATATGATGAAGTTTTAGAAATTCTATGTAAATGATGGGAGGAATTTATTGAAAAAGTTCGGATTTGTCTTTTCGGTTATAATGGGGATTTTAGTGGCTTGGATAGTTTTTGATATAATATTTAAATTATCCCTTGATCTTTTACCTGCTAAATTTTCACTGCTATTGTCTTTTACTTTGTCTTCTTTATTAGCCGGCTTTTTAACAGCTTTGTTAATATCTGAAGATGCATTACTTAAAAGATCAGTTTTAGGTGTGTTGGATTTATTTAAAAATAAAAGAATTGGATCAGGAATGTTTTCAACTTGTGTTTTTATGTTTTTTAAAGATATTTACCTATTCATGATTACTGCTTCTGCATTTGGGGACAATTTGACTTTCTTTATTGGTCTGTACTTAGTTTCATTTTTTTTATGTTTGGTTTGGGGAATCATAATGGGGAGTATTGGAGGGAAATATGGGGAAATTGTTAGAAATAATTTATCTTTGAGGATTAAGTGTTAAGTAATAGTATTTAACCAATCATCTGCTGTTAATAATGTTTTAGTATAGTCATACTTTGGTAGTAGTTAGTTTGGTGTTTGCATGATAACGTCCAATTTTATCCAAATAGTGAGATCGGATGGGATGGATGTAAACGGCAAGCAGGGTAATGTGTGGGCGTTCCGTTTTGCCTGTTCTTCGGCTTTTTCACCCATTGAGCAGGAAATAGGAAACCCCAATGGAACTATTGGATCCGTGACCATGGGAATAGGAGAACGCATAATCAAGGGTGAAACTCCTGAGTTGTTCTACAGCAATGGGCAGATTGTCTATAAAATCAAAGATAAAGATGACCTGATACTTCTACTCGATCCAACAACAGGCATTGTCAGAGACGTTGCTAATGGAATAACCGGAGCCTACTGCTACCACAACCAGATAACCAACCGTCGAATTGAATTGGCACAGAATTTAACTAGTAATGATCCGAATGTTCAACCTGAGTTTCCTTTGCTTATTAGTAGTGTGTCGCTGAATATTGCTAAAGAAATTCCTGAAATCATTGGACCTATTGTGGAATCACTTATTGCAGTGGGCGGGACAATTAGTTTTGAAGCTGTTATGACAGTTGCAGGGCCTATATTATTAGTAGCAGCACCGATTGCATTACTTGAAGTTATGAGGCCCCAAATGATAGAGCAAGCTGAAAGTGAAGGGAATTTTAACACCGCTGAATGGTGGCGGCAGAGTTTTATGGATAGATGGAAAGATGCTCTGTACTTCATTATTTTCCAATCTGGCGGATGGTCAGATGTACTAAATGAACAAAACGCATACATTAACAGAATTAATCAACCATTATACGAACAAAGAGACCTAGAATGGCAAGAATTTTATGATAACTTTTGGGGTGGAATTAACTTTTTAATGGAAAATGGAGATGATAGACAAACCACATTGCCTGAGTTTTGGATGCAACAAGCGATTGATAATATGGGTGTAGGAGGGGCTAGTGGAGGTCCAGATGAATGGTCAGAAGTGATTAAGAATATATGTATTGAGATTAGGAATAATGTTATTGATGTGTATGAGGGCATACAAGCAGGGGATCCAGTAGCAATTGTTAAAGGTGGTGTTGGTTTTGGAGGAGGTGTTTTATTGTTATTTACAGTAGTAAGAGGTATTAGTTTTGATATTATTGAAGAATCTTATCAGAAATATATGCAATTTAGCGGAAATTCTACATCAGGAAGTTCAGGTGGTGGTGGAGGAGGTGTAATTCCTTAAATTTTTTAGTAATATAAGAGACTGTCCATTAATTCAAAATCAAAAAAATCAGGATAAACAGAGATTTAAATTGTGAAATAAGCAATATTATTTTGGTATCAAAATTAATTATGAGACAGTAGTATAATAACCATTCAAATATGAATTGGAGGATCATAATATGGGATTACGGGGAATTGTTAAAAATGAATTTAATAAAAAATCACTGTTTAATGAAGGCAATAAATACCTTGAAGAAGGTGAATTTGATAAAGCACAAAAATGCTATGATGAAATTTTAAAGCTAGACCCTTCTTCTGTTAACGCATGGTATAATAACGGATTGATTTTTTTCAAAATAAAGAAATATATGAAATCTATTGAATTTTTTGATAATGCATTGGATTTAGAACCTGGAAATATCAAAGCATTGATTAATAAAGGGTTGGCTCTTGGATCTCTCAATAAATATGAGAAGTCATATGCTTGTTTTGATAAGGCCTTAAAATTGAATCCTAAAAATGCCGAAACGTGGTATGGAAAAGGTATAGTACTTGGAAAAAATGGAAAATACCCGGAAGCTATTGAACATTTTGATAGAGCTTTGGAATTAAATCCTGATTTTAAGCCGGCTAAAGATTCTAAAAAGCTTATTAAGTCTATTAATCGACTGCCATGAATTAATTTAACATTAGGTTTTGAATATTCATGGGGAAAGGATCTATTTAAACTGGGTTGTAGTGAAGAGTTGTAATATTGTTAACGCAGCTTATCTTACGTATCAGAATTCTTATTTTCAGAATGTCTTCACTCAAATCCACTATGTTAATAGTTTGTTCTTAAATCCAGTGGGGTCCACCACTTTCGTGCCGAACCAGTATTTACAGCCCCTTATCGATTATTACCATCTCGAAAACATGACATTTGATCAGCTGGAGGATTCTATTCTGTTGTTGGTTAAGATAAAAAATAATTTCACGGATAGTGAAATTGCTTTCATTAAAAATCATCGCCTTGAATTTATAGACCTGGTTGGTTTTATCATGGCCTATCCTGGTGATGCTATTCAAACCATAAGCTTTGTGGACCCAGACAACAACCAGACTGTGAGTATAAACTTCCCAGGAAACCTCATACTCCGAATGAGCCCCATGATATATTATGACGGTTACATGGAGGATACCAATGGAACCCAGTATGACGTGTGTTATGAGGGTGTTAGAAGCTTTGCCATAGCCACCACTAAAGTTACCAACAGTGTGGTACAGTACTGGCTTAACAAACAATCACAATTTGCACATGGTGCAATGAAAGCAGCCTATGGAACATTCCTCACATCTCTCTTGGTAATTAAAGCTCATGATATGGTGGCGGATCAGGCAGCTACAGCTTATAATGTTACATGGGCTCGTACCACACTGGTAGTGGTTTCATGTTTTGATGATGCTAAAGAGGCTTATATTACAGATGAATCTGGTCTAAGGAGGGTTATGGATGTAAACGGCACCTAATGTAATGTTTGAGCCTCGTTTGGCCTCTTTATCTGATTTTTACATATTGGGGTTGGAAATATTCCAACTTGGATCAAGGTGCTCCGCCTGCTCCTCCCAAATTTTCTCCAGTCACTGCATCAATTTCAATTTCACCCACATTCTGTCCGTTTTGGACGAGAGGAATAACATATACCTTCTTCCCATTAAATGTCTGGAGTACCGGAGTTCCGGTGGTTACACCAGGTTCTTTAACGTATTGTTGGGCTATACTTTTTGCTTTTTCAGGTGTTATCAGATTAGTGCTGTTTGTGGTATTGTTAGTATTGTTGCTGTTGTTATTGCTCTGGTTAGACATGTTTTGAGTGTTATTCTGGGTGGTGTTAGTATTGGTAGTGCATCCAGAAACAAATACCATTAAAATTATTAAAGCCAGCAGGGCCACTGTTGATTTTTTAATCATTTTATCTACCCCTTAACCATTGATCAGATTCCTAAATATTGATCATCAATTAATTTATAGATGAACCTTTATTCCTATAAAATTATGGTATTTCCACATTAGATGATCATGAAAATTAGGTTAATGAATTTAAATAAACACCTTAAATAATAAAATACTCCCTATTTTAACTTAAAATTTAAAATTTAAATAATTAGATTTTTAAAATAATCAGATATTCACTGGAATAATCAGCCAATATCCTCTTTTATCATCTGCCGGTGGGGACATAGGAACGTGGTTCTACCACCTACTTTTATAGTCTCCAATTTTTCTCCCTCCGGGCATTCACCACCTTTATGGCGGTGGGGGAGAAGATAAGATTCTGGAAGGGATTTGATATTATCATTACATTCTATGGCTTTCTGCAGTACCTTTTTCATATTCTGAAAAATTTGTTCCCATTCCTGTTTATTTAAAAGATCTGCACGGGTCACAGGATGCACTCCGCTCTGGTAGAGTATCTCATCAGCATATAAATTACCAATACCTGCTAAAAGGTTTTGGTTAAGGAGTAATGGTTTCATCATCCCTTTTCTGGACTTAAATATTTTCTGAAAATCTTCAAAATTTACTTCCAGGGCATCAGGACCCAATCCTTTACTTTCAATGAATTCTTCAGGATCAGGCGTCAGGCCCAGTTTACCAAATTTACGGGCATCATCAAAGGCCAAATAGTTACCACCAGAAAATTTTATTAATAAACGAGGATATTTGGAACTATTCTGGTTATCGTAGTGCAAATAGCCAGTCATTCCAAAATGCATTATGAGAAACAGGTCATTATCTAGTTTTCCAAAAAGATATTTCCCGTATCTAATGCTGTCTGTAAATTCATGCCCTTCCAATGCTTTTTCCATCTGGCGGCTACTGGTTTCCACCAGGATTTCCGGACTGATCATGTTCACCTTGGTTATTAGTTGGTGGAGGGCTGTCTTATCAAAGTAATTCTTAAATATCTCCACACTGGGTAGTTCAGGCATTTAGTCACCATTAAATTTCATTGTCACTTTTAGAGTTAATTACCATTTAGTTTAGAGTTTATAAAAAAAGTTCTTTGGGGTAGATTTATTCAAAATAAATCTTTAGTAGATTTCTAGGTAACTTTCTAGGTAACTTCTAGTAAATTGACTTTAAACTAGTTTCAAAAATAGTAATTTCAAATGGAGGACTTGAATTACATATTAAATTGGACTTTTAGATTAAACTTCAAGCAAAAATTTGACTTTTAAGGAAATTAATATTAACTACAATAATATTGGCTTGAATACGATACTTAAAAAAAGAAAAGAAAAAAGGAGGTAAGGGGGGTTGAAAGTGGATTTTTGGAGGGTGTTAGACTGCTTTTTCTCCCCTTTCTCCTGTTCTGATACGGACAACGTCTTCTACCGGTGAGATGAATATTTTCCCATCTCCTATATCCCCGGTCTGTGCTGTTTCTACTATTGATTTAACAACACTGTCTGCATCTTCATCGGCTACGATGATCTCCAGACGGGTTTTGGGTAGCATGTCGATCCGGTAATCACTCCCTCTGTAACTTTCAGTGATGCCTAGTTGTCTTCCACGACCTTTTACTTCGGTCACGGTGATTCCGTTGCATCCTATTGTTTCGAGGGCATCTTTAACTTCATCTAATTTGTTTGGTCGAATTATGGCCACTATTTCTTTCATCATATCGCCTCTGCTTGCGCATATTTATTTAAATCCTGTAACCGGTTTCCTCGTGTTGAGTGATATCCAGTCCTTCGATTTCTTCTTTTTCTTCCACGCGCAGTCCCATGACAATGTCAATGATTTTACCTATTATCAGGGTGGCAACAAAGCTGTAGGCAGCTACTATGGCTATTGCAACGATTTGGGTCACAATCTGTCCAGGGTTACCGTAGAATACTCCGGTTCCCAGGGAGTTGATGAATGGTGCTGCGAATAAACCTGTGGCCAGTGCACCCCATAAACCAGACATACCGTGTATACCGAATACATCCAGGGCATCGTCGTAACCCAATTTTGGTTTCAGGTAGCTTATGGCTAAGTATGAGACTACACTGGTTACCAGACCGATTATAACTGCAGCTTGTAAGGTTACGAAACCTGCTGCAGGGGTTATTGCAACTAATCCTGCGATTGCACCGGATATTGCTCCCAGTATGGTTGGTTTACCGGTTTTGAGGTAGTCGATTATTACCCAGGAGATCATTGCTGCGGCAGTGGCAGTGTTGGTGTTGATGAAAGCTTGACCTGCCAGTCCACCCGCACTTAGGGCTGAACCTGCGTTGAATCCAAACCAGCCGAACCATAGTAATGCGGCACCAATAACGGAGTAACCGAGGTGGTGTGGTAGTAATTTGGTGTCTTTCCTTTTACCTAGTAACAGGGCCAGGGCCAAGGCAGCTACACCAGAGTTGATGTGTACAACGGTACCACCAGCGAAGTCCAGTGCACCCCATTGGAACAGGAATCCTCCACCCCATACCCAGTGGGCTATAGGTACATATACTAAACTTAACCATGCAATGGAGAACACTATCCATGAAGATACTTTCATTCTTCCCACTACTGCTCCAGATACCAGGGCCACGGTTATGGCGGCAAAAGTCATCTGGAAAGCAATGTAGACAGTTTCAGGTATGGTTGGGGCAAGTGTGGATAACTGGTCAACTCCTATTCCACTGAATAGAAGATTTGACGGGTTTCCAATTAGTCCTCCCAACATATCTGCCCCGAATGCGAATTGGTAACCATATAATACCCAGACAATGCTGGCAATGGAGAACGCAATTAGAGACATAAACATTGTGTTTAACACATTTACTTTCTTGGAGAGACCACCGTAAAAGAGAGCTACTCCTGGCACTGTCATGAGCATTACCAGTGCAGTGGAGATGAGCATCCAGGCGGTGTCACCACTATTTAAAACAGGGTCCATTGATTTTTTCCTCCTTTATTCATCTTATATTTAACTTTAGTTTTTTCAAAGATATTTGTAAACAAAGATACAAACACTATTTTTTTATTTATTAGAGATATTCTGGTGGTTATGGGCTTAGGTCAAAGGCCTAAAGCACTTTTTTCCTATTTTTTCATTTTAGTATTTCATGAAAAATTCACCCCATCTACCGGATATCGGAAGCATACTTCCGACAACTGATCATTGTACCTTCCTCCTTATAAATGTTTTGGTTAAAATGTAACGAAAAAACAATGCCCTGGTTTTGACAGGTTTTCAGGGTGATCCTTTAAGGTTAGTACACTAAATTAGGAGAATTATTTAAAAAAATTGTCTATTTAAAAAATTGCAACAATTGGTGAATAAACTTAATGGATTGTTGGAGTAAGATTACTGAATATCTTATAGTAATATACAGAATAGCTTATAGTAAATTTATAGAATATTAAAAAAAATTAAAGAGAATAAGGGTAAAAAAGATAAAAAATGGGAAACAAACAGTTTTTAAATATTATATTGCTTTATCTCCCCGTTCTCCGGTACGGATTCGTATTACTTCTTCTACTGGGGATATAAATATCTTCCCATCTCCAATGCAGCCAGTCTGGGCGCTTTTGACAATGGTGTCTACGATCCCGTCCACATCCTCGGTTTTTGCCACAATTTCCAGTTGAGTTTTAGGGAGCAGATCTACTTTGTAGTCAGTGCCTCGGTAACTTTCAGTAATTCCTAACTGTATTCCCCGTCCTTTAACTTCTTTGACTGTCAGCCCATGGCAACCAATTTCTTCCAGAGCCTGTTTAACATCTTCTAGTTTATCGGGTCTGATGATAGTTATGATTTTTTTCATTTCATCACCTCTATGATCTCTATAAGGGTGTATGGCAGCTTTGTATTTTTAAAGCTGCCTATGATAGTCTGTAACCGGATTCCTCATGTTGGTTAAGATCCAGTCCCTGGATTTCATGATCATCCTCAACCCTCAATCCTATGGTCATGTCAATAACTTTGGCAATAACTAGGGTTAATATGAATGAATAAGCTCCGATTATGACTATTGCCAGGAGTTGAATACCAATTTGACCGGCATTACCTGCAATCAGCCCTCCTTTAATGGCACTGTTTATGAAGGGTGTTGCAAAGATACCTACAGCTAAGGTTCCAACAATACCACAGACACCGTGTATTCCAAATACATCCAGAGCATCATCGTAACCTAAACGTGGTTTCAAGTGTGAAACAGCGTAGTAAGAGATTATTGATGCAACGAAACCAATTATAATGGCAGATGTAACGTTAACGTAACCGGCAGCGGGTGTTATTGCAGCTAAACCTGCTATAGCTCCGGATAAAGCACCTAATAATGTTGGTTTTCCAGTGTTTAGTTTATCCATCAGTACCCAGGCCAGCATTCCCACACAGGCCGAGATGTTGGTAACGATCATTGCGGAAACTGCTAAATTTGTAGCTCCCAATGCTGAACCTGCGTTAAATCCGAACCAGCCGAACCATAGTAGTCCTGTACCAATTACAGAGTAACCAAGGTGATGGGGTAATAATCTTGAATTTTTACGTACACCTAAAAGCAATACCAGTGCCAGGGCAGCTACACCTGAACTTAAGTGAACCACGGTACCTCCAGCAAAGTCCAATGCTCCCCACTGGGCTAAGAATCCTCCGCCCCACATCCAGTGAGCTACTGGAAGGTATACCAGGGTTAACCATACTGGAACAAAGACCAGCCATGCTGAGAATTTCATACGTTCTACTATTGCCCCTGATATCAGGGCCACAGTTATGGCAGCAAAGGTCATCTGGAATATGGCGTATAGTCCCGTGGGGATGGTGGGTGCCAGGGCAGCCAGGGAGTTTGATTCAACAACCCCTCCGAAAAATGGGTTAGTCAGAGCACCAATCACTCCCATAACATCACTTCCAAAGGCCAAGTCGTATCCATATATGAACCATAGTACACTCACAATTGAAAATGTGATGAATGAAAGGAACATTGTGTTTAAAACGTTTTCTCGGCGAATAAGCCCTCCGTAAAATAGTGCAACTCCAGGTATAGTCATAAGAATTACCAGAGCAGTGGATATTAACATCCAGGCAGTATCACCACTACTAAGAATAGGATCCATTAATTTTTCCTCCTTTATATAAAACAGTCTATTTTTGTTGTTTTTCCACTTTCAACAGTATAGGATCTCCTCCATTTTTGCCCAGTTGATCCATTAAAAGTTACCGGAATTCACTGGCAATAGGATGGGGGAAACATACTTCCGATTATGGATTTTGTTATATATAACTTTTGCCCTTAAAAGTTAGAAAAAAGAATTTAATGATTTTAAACTTAATATTAACTGGTTTAATTTAATATTTAGCCAATGAAAAATAGTAATTCAAATTCAAATCAGTTTTCCTTATAGAAAAATTTAGTATAATAGTTATGTTTTGAAAATGTGATTAAAAAATCTTATTAAAATTGTATGAAAAATTTTTATTTAAAATTTATTTAAATTTCATCAAAAATTAATTAAATATAAAATAAAAGAAGATAAGGAGTTTGTATTTCTCTAACTCCTTATTGGTGCTTCCAGACCGGCCATTTTTACTCCGGTCATGGCAGAGGATTCTACAGTTAGAGCCCGCAGGTCATCCTTCTCTAGTTTTAGAAGATCGGTGTTACCGGCCTGTTGTGTTAGCATCACTGCTTCTTCAGTCATGGCTTCAATGTAACGGGCCACTCTTTTACCTCCTTCCATGTAATCTAGTCTACGGCGTAGCTGAGGATTCTGGGTGGCAATTCCCTTACGGCAGGTTCCAGCGTAACACATCTGACAGACTCTGCAGCCAATACTTACCAGGGCACTGGTGGCAATGTAACAAGCATCAGCTCCTAATGCTAGGGCCTTGGCAACATCGGCACCGTTTCTTATTCCTCCGGCAGCAATCAGGCTTACTTCTTCCCTCAGGTTTATATGCTTTAAGGCTTCATCGGCTTCAACTATGGCTGCTATGGTGGGTACTCCACTGTGTTCCGTTACCACATCTGGTCCGGCTCCGGTTCCTCCCTGCATACCATCCACCACTATGGCATCGGCTCCTGCTTTGGCTGCGATTTTTACATCGTCACTGACCCTTCCACTGGTGAATTTCACCATGATGGGTACTTTCCAGTCGGTGATTTCCCTAAGCTGGCTGATCTTCATTGAGAGATCCTCGGGTCCCACAATGTCCATGTGCCTGGCAGGGCTCAGTGCATCGGTACCTTCCGGTATCATCCTGATTTTGGAGACCTCGGCAGTGACTTTTTCTCCCAGTAAGTGTCCGCCCATACCAGATTTTGCTCCCTGCCCTATTTTGATCTCCACTGCATCGGAGTTGTTGAGGTAATCTGCACTGACACCGAAACGACCGGAAGCGTACTGGGCAATGAGTTTTTTAGCATATTTCCGTTCTTCTGGAAGCATTCCCCCTTCACCGGTATTGGTGGCGGTGCCAGCCAGGGTGGAGCCCATGGCCAGGGCGATCTTGGCTTCTTTGGAGAGAGCTCCGAAACTCATGGCAGCGATCATGATGGGTGTATCAATAACCAGTGGGTTTTCAGCGTAACGGCTTCCCAGAACTACCCTGGTGTTGCAGGGTTCCCGGTACTTATCTATTGGTGGTCTGGAAACCTGTGCTGGTACTATTACCAGGTCGTCAAAGGTGGGTATAACCCTGGTGGCACCGCATCCCCTAACTTTGTAGGATCCTTCGGTTGATTTACGGTTTATCTCCACCAGATCAGTTAAACTCCACACGTTCCTCCGGTCTTCTGGAACAGCGTTAACCTCAATAGCTTGATTGGGGCACATCTCTTCACATATACGACAGCCCACACAGTTTTCATGGTGTAATGGGAATGGTTCATCATTCACTATTTCGTACACGTCGTGGGGACAGTTGTTGTAGCAGGAGTAACAGTTCTGACACAGTTTTTCATCCCGGTTGTCACAGAGGTACCAGCAGCAACCAGGACGGTCGAAGTTTCTCTTGCAGAGTTCCTGATTTCGTTCAATCTTAAAAGGCATCTATGACACCTCCTTTTTAGAATCTGTTTTGGGATTCATTTTATGGTTACTTTTAAGTACTTTGAAAACTGGGGCGGCAGAGTATTTGGTGCCGGCAGCTTTTGTAACATCTTCAGTTTTTGATGTTATGATTGCCTCTGGTTTCCATGGATTATCATCCATTTTATCCACAACAATTACTTCATCAGTTATATTTCCATCTAAAATGTAATTTAAGAGGGCAGTTGCCACTCCTCCATCCTGACCATCCACACCATCTGCACGGGCAGACACAATCTTAATATAATTTCCCAGTGCTTTCTGATCCAGGTCACGGCTAAGGACTTCCTGGGACAGGTAAGTGCGGGGGCAGGCCACATAACACAGATTACATTCTGGTGGACAGGTTCCCTTCAACTGAGGTTTACGGTCTTCAATGGATACTATGTTCTCTGGGCACACGTAATAACAGGCTCCGCAGAGCACACAGCTACCCACATCAACCACATCTGACTTTAAGTCCTTAAACTGGCAGGATGAGACTTCTTCTGTGAACTCTTCATCGTTGATATACCGCCGGTAGAGAACTGGTCTGGCCACAGATTCCCTCTTTTTTATCTCTGCCCTGTTTTCTGTTTTCTTTTTATTGGCTAACTTCTCCAGTAGTACGAGGCCTGACTCTTCAATGGATTTGGTTTTAATATAACCTTCAGCTTCAGCTTTATTCAAAGCTTTAAGTCCTTTTTTTGTTCTGGCAATGACAGTGGACCATCCTGGAGCCGAACCCACGGATCCCACCGATAGGTCAGCCAGTTCTGAGGTGTAATCCATACATACCTGACAGTTTTTCCTCATACAGACTTTGGCCTGGGATAATGGAACTTTAAATACATCCCCATTTTTAAGGTAAGCCCAGAGGTGTCCTTTTTCCACTCTGAACTGGCCAATATCATCCATTTCAATGTTATTCTGCTTCAAGAACTCTTTTAGGTAAGTATGGGAGAAGTTTTCCATGCAGAAAAGTCCTAACTTGAAATCTACTGGAGAATCTCCCAGAATATCTGAGTAGTGGTCCATTTTTTCAGAGGCAATGATATGGCAGGGAGTTCCCACTAGAGTAACACTCTTCTGGTTGTTATCAGTCATTATTTTCCCTCCTCTGATTCCTGGCCATAGAATGGCCGGGCACTGCGTGGTACTATTTTACGGAAGTTCTGGTATTTTTCTTCATCCAGATGGAAGTCATATTCTTCCAGAAGTTCCCTTAATTCTTCCCTTTCTTCCCCTTCCAATTCTTCTACCTTGGCGTTTTTACCAAGACTTTTAATGTTGCCGCCCACGTAAATGGTTCCTCTGATTATGGATTCACCTGCATCATCGGAGATGTCTCCCAGAACAATTATACGGCCACCCATCATGAACAGGCCGCTCATGAATCCTGAGTTTCCACCTATGATGATAGTTCCGTTTTTCATGATTTCCCCGGTACGGGCGCCTACACTTTTACGCACCACAACTGTGCCACCGTAAATGCCCTGACCCACTCCGTCTCCGGCTGAACCATCAATGATGACTTCCCCTTCTGTCATGTTATCTGCCGGGAACCAGCCAGCATTTCCATTGATGTGCACTCTGGCACCGTGGATCATGGTGCCGACGAAGTAACCTGCTGACCCATCAATTAATAAATCAACGGATTCTGTTAGTCCTGCTGCTATGTAATGCATGGCGTTAGGATTTTCAATTATGATACGGTCATTTTCAGGGGCTGCCTTTTTAATGGCTCGATTAAGCTCCCGGGATGATTTTTGTTGAGCGTTTATTCTGAATTCCTGCATTTTTCCACATCCTAAATGGTGTAAGCACGAGTTTCCCCTGGTGATATCTGTTCAATATCTGAAGTGTCCATAACTTCCCTCAGGGCCACTTCTTCTGAGGCAATGGCAAAGACTTCATCGTTTTCTGCCATAACACCCGGTCTGAGACCCAGCTGGTCCTTGGCAATTCCCACTCCGTTGGGTGTACCTACAATATATGAGAATGGACCATCCATGTCCTTCACAGACTGTTCCAGTGCTTCTTCCAGGCTGTAATCCTGGGATAATTTATCGGCAATGTAATGCACGATACACTCGGTATCGTTGTTTGTCTCGAAGATGTGCCCTTTACGTTCCAATGGATCTCTTATCTTCCAGTAGTTAGTTATCTGACCATTGTGAACCACGGTGATATCCGGGATAATATAACTTTGGAAGGGGTGGGCATGGTACCGGTCCACTATACTTTCGGTGGAGAAACGGGTATGGCCAATGGCGTGGGTGCCCATTTTATCCTCGGTGTTGTAACGGGCAGCTATATCCTTAACCAGTCCCACATCCTTGATCATTTCAAAGGAATGGGCTCCATTTAGGACAATCACATCGTCAATTTTATCAACATCCATAATCAGTGGTTTCAATTGTGAAAATGATTCTAAATTGACTTTACATCGGTATATGATGTAATTTTCGACTGATGGGATGATTTCTTCGCTTTCAATTGGGAAAGCGGTGTTGACGGTGGTTTTAACTTCGTCTAAGAGTCCTGCTTTTTCTTTAACTTCAATGTTTAACAGATATTCATGTTCTCGCAGTCCGAGACCACCGTACAGTGCGAATCCTGCTGAATCGGGACCTCTGTGCTGGAGAGCGTCAAGCATGCGGGTCATGAATTTACCCACTGGGTGAAGGTTTTTATCTTTAAATACCACTCCTGCTATTCCACACAATTTAATACCTCCTTTATGAAATATTCGTGAATTCGAGTATCACTAGTAAGTTCTGGGTGAAATGCAGTGGCTAAATGATTTTTATATGCCACGGCAATGATTTTATCATGGATCTGTCCCAGTACAACTGCCTCATCTTTTACATCTTGGGCATAAGGTGCTCTGATGAAAACTCCGGGGTAGGGGTCTTCAATGGTTTTGAGCTTTAATTCGGCTTCAAATGACAGTTTTTGTCGTCCAAAACCGTTTCTCTTAACTTTCATAGGTATTAATCCCAGTAGGGGTTGCTCGTAGTCTGTTTCTTGACCTAACAACACCATACCTGCACAAGTACCCAGTACGGGTATTTGGTTCTCTTTAATGACCGTGTCAATAGTGTTTTCTTTTATAAGTCTTCCGATTACAGTGCTTTCCCCTCCAGAAATAACAATTCCATTACACTCTGCTACTTCTGAGGCAGTTTTAACCTTTAAAACATCTGCTTTCAGGTTCATTTTTGTTACGGCTTTTTCGGTCATTAATTGGTGTTCGGAAACGTCTCCCTGCAAGTCTAAAATACCTATTTTCATCATGTTTATGCCTTTGTTAGATCATTTTGTTGATAAGTAATTGATATTTACCAAACATAGAATATAAAGTTACCGGAAATCATATTCCGATTAGTCATAAATTTGAAACAAAATTCCTAATACTTTAATAATTTTATACAATGTTTAAAATTTGAGTGTAAATTGAATTATAACTGAACAGTTATATAAATTTTTCAGGAGTAGAAAGTTGAATGAAAAGTCTCCAATTTAATCACGGATATTACATTTATTGAATTTATTAAGTTTATTTAGAAAATTAAGATAATTAAATATTATAATTGGATTTTAACAAGATTAATTAGCCATTAGTTAATTTTAATTGTATTTAAATCATCATTAACTTGTTTTGATTAATGTATATGAGTTGTTATAGAATAAACAATATTTACTTACCTGTTATTGATAAAAAAGTGTATTTTAATCCTTTTTATTTTGGATTTAGAAAATCATAAATGACTGGAAGATCACTATTATTAATTGTTAATAAGTGATTTTTTTAGTGTAAAAAGAGGGTGATTTAATGGTTGAACTCTATGAAAAAATGGTTCAAGAAGCAATGATGGCTCAAAAAGCCGATGTAGAAACTATTAAAAATAAGAGAGGAACTAAATTCCACATTAAAGATACCAAAGCCTATCTTGATGTGGTTCAGAAAATGGAAGCAACTGCTGAACAATCTGAATCAGTGATCAACCTCCATGTAAATTCTGTTAAGGCACATTACGACATCTTAAACAGCTTAACAGATACCATAAGACCAGAAGACGATCCTTTCGTTGAACACTATCAAACTCCAGTGGTACTGGAAATACTTCGCGATGAAGACCCTGAGTTTGAAGTGAGTCTTAATAAATTCATAGATGCCATAAAAAAATCAGAAGCCTTAATTGGTAAAGAAGTTGTCCGAAGGTACGGTGGATTCTACGGACCAACCTGTGTGGTTGATTTTGCCCTTATGCCAGGCAGTACCAGTAACACCATAAATCGAATAGTTAAAACCGTGGATATACCTTTAAAACATAAACAGGCCATATTATCTGCTAAATCATGGGGTATGAACACTTCCTATGGTGTTGGTGAAGTTTTCGCCAATGAAATTGAAGGTGGAACAACAGTAGCCCAGGCTGTAGAGAAAGAAATAGCAGAGATCCAGAACATTTACCAGAACCCGGTGGAAGCTCAGGCTGAACTCATGGATAATGCTGGACACACATCATTTGATGTTCGAAAATACATGGCCCAGTACAGAGAAAAAATGGAAGATACCGTAATAGCAGCTATGAATGATGATGTGCACTACGGTAACATCCTGACAGTCCCCGCATACTGTGTGGGTGACATATCTCACCACATTGCTCAATCAACCTTCAACATGTGTAAAGATGATGTGACAATGGCCATAATTGAAGCCACCACCAATGTGATGGATGCCACACTAAAACAGGCCCTCCCAGACTTCAAGAGTGAATATGAAGTACTATCACTGGCAACAGGATCATCGGCCTGTGCAGTGGAGTATATATTGGAACTTGATGGATTCAACGCACCAACAGTGGTGGATCTGTTGACTAAAAGGTTCCACAACTACGTGCAACTTTATCCCACCCGGGGTGCAGCTGCAGAACTGCACAACAGTGATTTCATGGACATGATCTACCGTGGATGGGGACACCTGGACCAGGCTCGAAAGGTTCGTAATGGTTCTGCAGGTGCATTGATACCTACAGTAGCTGGATTCAAAGTAGACCTGGAACCAGTCCACCAGAACGAAGTGATTATGAACCCGCAGCGTTACACTTACCCTGCATGTGCCATAACTGTCAGGTTCTCCTCTTTAATGAGGCTGGCTGATTACCCATGCCTTTTAACCAGTGAACCGGTAACTGCCACCTTGATGACCAACATCATAGCCCTGCACAAGGAAAGCCCAGCTTCCCCTGCAAGAACCTGTAAAAACTGTGCATCAGCATCACTGGTAGACTTCAGACACAATCACTGCCAGTGGAAAGAAGCAGTATAACCCGGGGAATAGGTTAACTCAATTGACGGGAATTTAAAGGTAGTGTTTGGTTATCATTTACCATCAGTACACTGAATTTGGTACAATTGATGGGTATACTTGGTTAGCTAAATTGGGTAAACAAATCGGTTAAACCAATATAAGTACACTAAACCATCAACCAAACCCTCAACTACCTATTTATCCCATTTTTTTAAGTAATTTTTAGTAAAAAACATGAATTTCAGGGGGTAGAAAATGAAATGTTATATCTGTGCAGAGGAAGGCAAATCCACTGATGCAGTTGCCATCTGTATAGTATGTGGTATGGGATTGTGCATGGATCATGCCATCCGACAGGAAAATGAGGTATGGACTGGGGGATATCCTTTCCCTGCAGAAAAACTCAAAGAAACCTTACCCAGAATACTGTGCAAGTACTGTAATCTAGCCTTAAAAAAAGGTAATCCTAAAGGAGGATAACTAAAATGTTCTCATTGATGAAACGTTCGGTTGCAGAACTTATTGGAACATTTATCCTTGTTTTTTTTGGTACAGGAGCAGCAATTATAACCCTGATGATAAGTTCTGGTCAAACGCCTCCTAACTCCTTTAACATTGGCATAGGTGTTTTGGGGGGCCTTGGTGATTGGTTAGCTATTGGTTTGGCCTTTGGACTGGCTATAACTGCGTGTATATATGCATTTGGAAGGATATCGGGTTGTCATATTAATCCAGCAGTGACTCTGGCACTGTGGTCTGTGAAAAAATTCCCCTCACGTGATGTTGGCCCATACATACTTGCTCAACTTATAGGAGCAGCACTGGCCAGCTTTGCCCTGGCCTACATCATCGGAATGAGCGCAGTAACCACCGGTGGATTGGGTGCTACTGCACCATTTCAGGGTATTGGTTACATCCAGGCCATCGTGGCAGAAGCCATTGGAACATTCCTTCTTATGCTGGTCATAATGGGAGTTGCAGTGGACAGGGAAGCTCCTCCCGGATTTGCCGGTTTGATCATTGGGTTAACTGTTGCTGGTGTGATAACAACTCTAGGAAACATCACTGGAGCATCCTTGAATCCTGCCAGGACATTTGGACCATATTTGGGTGATCTGGTTATGGGAGGTTCTAACCTCTGGGCATATTTCCCCATATATATTATAGGTCCAATAGTGGGAGCTATTTTAGCTGCATTTGTTTACAGCTATCTTTCAGAGGAGACAGTATAACTGCAGTTAGAAGGACATTGTAGAACTTGAGTTAGGGAGGAGTAGAACTTGAGTGATGGGAGGTAGAACTAAAGTTAGGGGAGACCGTGGAATTACAGTCTCCTTCCCTGCTTTTTTTAATCAGGTTTATTTAAACAGGTTTATTTAAAAAATTTATTTTTAAATCTTTATTGTTTTATAAAAATTAAAATATCCATTCCTATTCGGTGGGGTCAGTGCGGATAACTAAAAGCCCATAAAATATACAATATGATGAAATAGAATGTGATGAAATAAATTAATAAAGCAATGAAATAAATTTAAATTCTTATTTCTCATACAACTAATAAAATTTTAAAATCAGTTTAGGGATAAGCTTATTATATGTGCACTAAAATATATAATTCATTAAATGTCCTTTTTCAGGATCAGAAATTTCTAAAAAATTTACTAAATACTAGATAATATAAGAATATCAAAAATTTAAAAAAAATATTCGATATTTAAAATATCAGATATTTTACTATACGGATTATGGAGTGACATTATATGAAAAAAGCACCTATCGCTTTAGTAGCGATAATAGTAGTATTTGCATTTGTTGGGGGTTATTTCACTGGTATTATGAACTCCGCAGGGAATTTAACACTTAACGTAAGCAACAAAACCGCGGATAGCAGTAGTAATTATGATACTCCTACTACCTACTCAACCAATACGGCCAAAACCACTAAAACTACAGCTAGTACAACCTCTGCTGATACATCTACACCCGCTGCTGATACATCTACACCATCTGGTAACACACAAACTGAACCTTCTGGCGGTAATCAAACCGGATAAAAATTATTTATAAAATTAGTAGACTAAATGTCTAGAGATCTTGAGTATAGGGTTGATAATTCGACCCTAAAACACTATTTTCTGAGTTTTTTTACGGATATATTGAAAATTAAATCGTTCAATAAGAAAAATCTCTAAAAGTGTTAAAAAAAGGTTTATTTTGAAAAGTTAACTTTTCCATCCAGGGATGCCATTACTTCATCGGTAGAGTTTTTAACAACTCTGGCGGCTGTTTTGAAATCTTCTAATTCTTTATCACTCATTTTTCCGCTGATAATTCGTTCCACGCCATTTATACCTAATTTCACCGGCACTCCCAGACATACGTCTCCCACATCATCTATTTCACCATCAAGGTAAGTGGTTAGGGTCAGTATTCTCTTTTCATCGTTTATAATGGTTTTAACAATGTTGGAAATAGCGAAGGCAGGTCCATATTCAGTGGCACCCTTTTTGTTAATGACGTAGCTGCCTGCATTTTTAACTTTATCCACAATTGCATCCACGTCAAATGACTGGTACTGGGGGAAGTACTTCACCAGTATTCCACCAATGGAGGTGGAGCTTAAAAGCAGCACCATATGGTCGCCGTGTTCGCCGATGATCCGGGTGTGTATTTCGCTAACATGGATGTTGAAATGTTTGGCAATGAGATTCTTTAACCGCAGTGAGTCAAGGTGGTTTCCCAACCCAATAACCCTGTTTCGTGGGAATCCAGAAGCTTTGTATGCCACGTAGGTCATGACATCCACTGGGTTGGTGATAACTAGGATTATGGATTCAGGGGCGTGTTTGGCAACTAATTGGGCGTATTCTGCTATAATTTTAGCGTTAGGAATGGCTACATCCATACGGGTCATTTCAGGAGTTCTGGGCATGCCAGAAGTTATTACCACGATTTTGGAATCTTTTATATCCTCAAAATTGGCAGTGGGAGTTATGGACACTCGAATATCCTTGGCAGCCATGGCATCATTCATATCAAGGGCTTCACCCTGAACCTGACCCAGACTTTTTTCACGGGATAACAGCACTACTTCACTTACAGCACTTTCTTCAGCCAGGCAAAAAGCAGCTGCTTTACCTACTCTACCTGATGCGCCAATTACACTAACCTTCATTTCACACCCTGTCCTTAATCATTTAGTTAAATCTCACATTTGTTCTAATAATATTAAAAATAAAATTAGTCTTTATTCTTAGTCCTTATTCAGGAAACCTTGAGCAACCCTGCGAACATAACCACTTTTATCTTTAAGTGCTTCTTCCAGTGCGCCTTCAGCTTTTTCCCCGCCAATGTTTCCCAGGGCCATTACTGCACCGGCCCTTACAAATCCACTGTCATCGTTCATAACATTAATTAATGGATCTAACGATTCAGGGGATTTTATATTGCTCAAAGCCCATGCAGCCCCTCCTCTAACCCTCCAATCTTCATCCTGCAGAGTTTTGATCAGAGGGTCCACGGCTGATTGCCCCATATTACTCAGGGCTCCGGAAGCGGATCTGCGTACCCATTTATTGTCATCTTTCATGGTTCCAATGAGTGGGTCAATGGCTCTTGCGTCACCAATTAGGCCTAATACCTTGGCTGCTCCCTTGCGGACATTTTTATCCTCATCATCAAGGGCATCAATGAGCTGTTCCACTGCAGGCTCTCCAATTTCTTCCAGCATTTCGGTAGTCTGGACTTGCACAAGTTCATCATCATCTTTTAAAGTTTCAATCAGTCTTTTGACGTTTTTTTCAACTTCCATAATTATATCTCCCTTTGAAAATTAATTTGATGGATTTTTAATGCCAATAAGATCGACATAAACTCAATGTTGTAAGAAAATTATATTATATTCTTCCTGAGCCATATATTTTACCCTATCTAATTTCTTGAATTAATCTTACTAATCTAAATTTGAATTAATTTTACTAACTAATTTCACAATCTGGCGTTGTTTCAGAATTTAAATTTTTTATTTAAACCAAAAAATGTTAATCTTGGAATTACCTAAATAATCTTGGAATTACTAAAATCCTTAGAAATAATTAAATAATCTTAGAATTGACTAACATCTTTGAAATAAACCTAAATAATCTTTAAATTAACTGAAATCCTTGGAATTAACTAAAGAATATGATAATATGTACACAATAACAGTAATACCCGGAGATGGTATAGGTCCGGAGGTTATGGAAGTTACCCTAGATATTCTCAAAGCTTCTGATTTGGAATTTGATTTTCAGGAAGCCAGGGCAGGTTATGCCTGTTTTGAGGATACTGGGACTAATTTGCCTGATGAGACAGTAGAAATGGCGAAAAATAGTGATGCAACTCTTTTCGGAGCAGTTACCTCTGTTCCGGAACAGAAAACTGCGGGTTCCATACTGGCCCTCAGAAAAAAATTGGGTTTATATGCCAATTTAAGACCAGTTAAATCATATCCTGGCGTAAAAGCAGTTTACGAGGATCTGGATATCTTAATAATTCGGGAAAACAGCGAAGGTCTTTACTCTGAAATTGAGGAGTACACTGAAGAAGGGGCAACTGCTTTAAGGGTCATTACCCGGAAGGCATCAGAGCGCATATCCAATGTAGCATTCAAAGAAGCTCTTAAAAGCGGTAAAACTCGGGTTACTGCAGTTCATAAGGCCAATGTCCTTAGAAAAACTGATGGTGTATTCAGGGATTCCTTCTGGAAAGTTGCTCAGGAATACAACCAGATGGATGCATACAGTGACATTGAGACGGACGAATTTTACGTGGATGCAGCAGCTATGTTTCTGGTCACTGATCCCTATCGGTTCCAGGTACTGGTAACCACCAACCTTTTCGGTGATATATTATCTGATGAGGGTGCTGGACTGGTAGGTGGTCTGGGAATGGCACCATCTGCTAATATTGGGGATGATAATGGATTGTTTGAGCCCGTTCATGGTTCTGCCCCTGATATTGCAGGGAAAGGTGTGGCTAACCCTGCAGCCATGATTTTATCGGCTTGTTTAATGCTTAATTTCCTGGGAGAACATCAGGAGGCATTTAAGCTGGAAGAAGCTTTGATAAAGGTTCTAGAACAGGGAAAATATCTTACACCTGACCTGGGAGGAACATCCACTACCGAAGAGATGGCCAGGGCAGTCCGTGAAATTTTCCAAAAATAGTAAAGTAACATCATAAGTTCCTGAAGGAATATTTAAGTCCATGAAGGACGGCGAAAAGAGGGCATAGTAACTTTTATATGTCTCTCTAATCATAATTTCACAATAAGAAAGGGTTAATAAGAACAGGCTTAGGACTGTTTTGACACTGGTTTTTCTTAAAAACTGGTTTATAATTATTGATTCGAACCGCCCTTTTTCAGCATTTAAATGCTGTTTTAGACGTTCATGACTTTTTTAGAGGTGTATAGAATATGAAAACCACCATTAGTGTGATAAAAGCAGACGTTGGTAGTATAGCAGGACACGGATTAGCTCACCCCGCAATATTAAAAAAATGTGAAGAGATCTTAGGAAAAGCCAAGGAAGAAGAACTTCTCATTGATTATTATGTAACCAATTGTGGTGACGACACAGAACTTATAATGACCCACACCCAGGGTGAAGAAAACGAAGAAATCCATGAAATGGCATGGAATGCGTTTTTAGAAGGAACCGCCATTGCTAAAGAATTAAAACTTTACGGTGCAGGTCAAGATCTTTTATCCGACACATTCTCTGGAAACATCAAAGGAATGGGTCCTGGAGTTGCAGAAATGGAATTTAAAGAAAGGCCCAGTGACCCTGTGGTTGTTTTCTGTTGTGATAAGACCGAACCCGGAGCATTTAACCTGCCCATCTATAAAATGTTCGCAGACCCATTCAGCACTGCAGGTCTTGTAATCGACCCATCAATGCACAATGGATTTGAATTTGAAGTTTACGATGTCATGGAACACAAAAAAGTAAAACTGACCTGTCCTGATGAAATGTACGATTTACTGGCCCTCCTGGGTACCATCAGCAGATACGTCATAAAACGTGTCCGCAGAAGGGATGACAAAGAAATCGCAGCTTCCATCAGTACCGAAAGGTTAAATCTCATGGCCGGTAAATACGTTGGAAAAGACGACCCAGTAGCCATAGTAAGATCACAGTCCGGATTCCCCGCAGCAGGAGAAATTGTGGAACCATTCGCATTCCCACACTTAGTGGGTGGATGGATGAGAGGATCACACAACGGACCATTAATGCCAGTAGGACAGAAAAACGCATACCCTGTAAGATTTGACGGACCTCCAAGGATCATGGCTTTAGGATTCCAGATTGCTGATGGCAGATTAGTAGGACCCGCCGACATGTTCGATGACCCTGCATTTGATCGTTCCCGAGCACTGGCCTCAGAAGTTGCCGAGTACATGAGAAGACACGGCCCATTCGAACCACACAGGTTACCTGCTGATGAAATGGAATATACCACTCTACCTGGTGTCATGGAAAAACTCAGTGGAAGATTTGAAGATATTTAATTAATCTCTTGCAATAAGTAGAGATTAAATTTTGGAGCTTCATCTGTATGAAGCCCAAAAACCTTATTTTTTAAAATAAAGACCTTATTTTTTAGACTGAACCGATATTTCTCAGACTAAACCTTATTCTTAGATCCAAAACCTTATTTTTTAAATAGGTTATACTCCCAGTAACATTTAGACAGAAGCATCATATGTTAGAGCCTAAATTTTGTTGATTGTCATGAAGATTTTAATTGTTGAAGACGATAAAAGAACTATTTTGGATTTAAAATCTATTTTAACAGAATTAGGGCATAATATAGTTAAAATAGCTTCCAGTGGAGAAGAAGCAATTCAAGATGCCGGAGATTTAAATCCAGATCTGATTATAATCAACATAAAATTAAAAGGTCAAATGAGTGGTGTGGAGGCTGCCCACAAGATAGAAGATCTTTATAAAATCCCCATTATCTTTCTCACGGTCTTCATCAAAAACTGTTTAAATATGTCATTGCAATTACCCGATGATGCTGTTGTTTTAAGTAAGCCCATAAAACGTGATCATTTAGAGTACTGTATCTCGAGAGTGTTTAATAAATAAAAATTATTTTCAAACCGTTTTCCGGTATTCTTATTTTAATTCCTATTTTAATTCCCTATATTTCAATCTAATTCTTTAATTTAATTCCCATATTCTTATACTAATTCCTTATACCGTTACTCTTATTTGTTAACGTTTACACGCTCTTGAAATGTAAGCAGGTATATCCAGCACACTATCCACTTTATCCATTATTATACCATCGCTGGTGGCCACCACTGCTCCCAGTTTGTGGGATATACTAACCAGTTTCGAATCCACATTTTTTGAGGTTTGAGCATCACCTGGAACTTCACAGGAGTCTAAAATTTCCTTGGTGGTTCTGGCCAGCTCCCCACTTAAACTCACCGGACTATCATAATAAAAAAGCATTCTGTTGGGGTTAAAAAGTTTTAGTAAGAATATGATGGATTTCAGAGCTAGTTCAGTGGTTTCATTTTCTTTGTATTTCCCGAAAACTGCTTTAACATCCCGGGTAACTCCATCATCACAGTTTACAATCAAATCATCTGCACCCTGAAACATGGTTTCAGTGGTAATGAGAACATTGTAACCATCCACCAGAACATCTTTACCCTTTACATCCGACAGGAGGATTAATTTATCTTTACGGGTTTTGATTTTTTCCCTGGAGAAAACAGTGCGGTTTAGGTAGTTTCTTTGCATCTGTCCCAGGAGGTAATGATTCCCCACATATTCCAAAGCTCCAGTTCTGGGAAAACCACGTTCTAAGAGGTACTGAAAGTCTTTTTTAGCTTCTTTTAAAATAGGATCATTGAAATTCATTTATATGTTTCCAGTTAATTCATTTACATTTTTCCAGTTTTTATATTAATAATAGGTTTTTATTTAGAATCAGTTTTAATATAAAAGAGCAGATTTATTTAGTGGAAAGTAATGGATTTTAATTATTGATAAGGTATTATACTAATTATTGGTTATGTGCTAATTATCAACCTTTTCTCTTGGCAGCGATGATGGGTACCCTGTCTGAGGCGTCCTCCGCCCGATCCACAATATTCCCTAAGCGGGTAACCATTGCTTTAAGTTCTATTAATCTTAAAATTCCAAATTCCTCATCACGGTAAGATTGGTAAAGTTTTTTAATTATACGCCTCTCAATTATGTCTACTTTAATTTCCCGTTCTTCAACTTCATGGGCTTTCTTGAGGGCTTCTCCCAGATCAACATCCAGAAGTTCAATACAATCTTTTAAAACAGCAATTGAATCGATAACCTCATCCACCAGTTCATCAAAATCATCTTTATAATGTGGGGGGAATGTGATTCTACTGAGACTTATTCCGTAAGCGGCTTCCTGGGTCATGTCTGCTACATTATCCACCAGTTCTGCCAGAATTATTCTGTCTTCCCGATCAAAGGGAAGGAAAGCTCCTTTGAAGAATTCAATTTCCATGATCCTGCGAACTTCATCGGCTTTGGTTTCCAGGATTGACATTTCAATCACTTTAGCATCCAGGATATCAAATTCACCCCTGTAAAATGGGGGCATTATTTCTTTGAGTTTCTGAACGGACTGGTAGACCAGTTCCACGTGTTGGCGGGAATGTCCCTCCACCATGGACTCTTTACCGAAGAACTTCCTCATTTTAACACCTTTATCTTTTTGGGTGAATCAAATGGAATTTTATTAATTGCTATTCTCTTATTATTCGTCCTTTATTAGGTTGTGTAAAAGACGTACTGCATCCAGGAGTCCGTGTGCATAGGTTATGCATCCAAAGGAGGTGAGATAATCTTCCTGTTCCAGGTAATATCTGGTGTCATCCCGATAGTTACAGGCCATTTCCACAATTTTTCCCTCTTCACCATTGATTTTTATAGATTCTATTTCTTTTATATTTTTTGCAAAAAGGTCCAAATCTTTTTTGATTCTATCTACTGCATCCATATTATCACTAATACACTTAATTAGAATTAAAACTTTGTTAAATTTGGTTATAAGGTGGTTAAGAGTTTAATAGTTTCTAAAGATCTTTAAGTTCCTTCCAGGAGTGATAAATACGTTGTATTACAGTTATATATCCCAAAATAACTACCAGTAGAATTGCCAGTGACATAACCAGCTGGGGGTTGGTGAAGTATCCGATAAATGCGCCACCCAGAATTATGAACAGCCGTTCGGCTCGTTCTGCTATTCCCACATCACATTTAATTCCTTCCACCTCTGCCCGGGCCCGGACATAACTCACACTCAATGAGGCGAGTAATGCAAGAATACCCCAGAACCAGTTCACAAATCCACCATAGATAATTCCGATGATTATGAATGCATCTGCGAAGCGGTCCGAGGTGGAGTCCAGAAAACCGCCGAATTTGCTCTTGGTGTTATTGTTGCGAGCTACAGCCCCATCGATCACGTCAAAAAAACCGCTTAAGAGGATGAGGAGTCCGCCTAAAAGCAGGTTTTGCTGGGAAAATGCATAAGCAGCGCAAAGACTAACCAGTAATCCCATGATTGTGAGTACATTGGGGTGTAACCCAATTCTCCTGGCTATGGGGTCTATGAATCTTTGAAATTGGGGCCGAACTTGATTAAGCATACTTCAAGTATGGGGTTTATAAGAATATATACTTTGGAGTTTAAGGTAAGAAAAGATGAAAATCATTAAAGTTGATCCAGCTAATCCTGAAAAAGAGAAAATGGCAATGGTCAGGGATAGTTTGCAAGGTGGGAAAACTGTGGTTTACCCCACTGACACGGTCTACGGATTAGGGGCTAATATATTCCATGAAGGAGCCATTCAAAAGGTTTACCTTATGAAGGAAAGGCCTTTAACTAAACCAATCTCGGTATGTGTTTCACGGGTAGAAGATATTCAACAGGTAGCCCACCTGAATCTGCAATTAGAGGAGCTAATCCAGAAGATCCTCCCTGGACCTTACACCCTTATCTTAAATAAGAAGGAGATAGTTCCCTTGCTGATCACAGGTGGAACTGATAAAATAGGGGTTAGAATTCCGGATAACTCTATTTGCAGGGAAATCTCAAGGGAAGTTCCCATCACCACCACAAGTGCCAATATATCTGGCCATCCCTCCCCGGTATCTGCCCAGGAGGCGCGCAAAGATCTGGATGATCATCCAGATATCCTAATTGATTCTGGACCCTGCAGTGGTGGAATTTCCTCTACAGTGGTTGATCTGACAGTGACCCCACCACGCATCCTGCGGGAAGGGGCTGGAATGGAAAAACTACTCCAGTTTATGGAAAAAGGGGTTATTAGTAATTTACATAAGTAGTGATATGAATTTTAGGTTAAAAAAGCAGTAATTTTGAATTATTGAGTGAAAAAAGCAGCAATATTGAATTTTAAAGTGAAAAAAGCAGTAATTAATGTGAATTAAGCCGAATCATATTAACATTTGATACTAATAATAAACAAGTGAACATTTGATACTGATTAGGTTAACTGGTTCTACTGTATAATGGATGTAATTATATGGGCTGGGCATCAATAATAATTAGGAATGTATTTCCCAGAAATATGTAATTAATTCGATTTAAATAAATAACAGGCGTCTTAATGTCAGAAATTCTATCCAACATGAATGAAAAGGGTAAAATACCCACATCATCCCCTATTGACTCCCTCATTGGGGGTGGGGTTGAAAAAGGATGTATAACGCAATTCTACGGACCTCCGGGGTCTGGTAAGACTAACATAACCCTTAACCTCCTGGTTCAAAATGCTAAAAATGGTAACAGTGGAATTTTTGTAGATACTGAGGGTGGCCTGTCCATTGAAAGGGTTAAACAGTTATCAGGTTCTGATTTCAATGAACTGGCATCTAACATAATAGTTTTTGAGCCTTCAACCTTCTCAGAACAGGATTCTACTTTGCGCAGGATTGAGAAGATGGTGGAGTCTGGTGATGAGGTGGAACTGATTATCCTGGACTCTGCAGTGGCCCTTTATCGGGTTCGTGATGGTGATTCCTCTCAGATCAACCTGGAACTAGGAAGACAGATGGGTCTTTTAACCAGACTGGCCCGTAAACATGATATTGCGGTGGTGATCACCAATCAGGTTTACGCCAGTTTTGAGGGTGAAGGCATGGTTGAACCCGTGGGGGGTACTATTTTAAAGTACAGGAGCAAGATCATGGTTGAACTGGAGAGGGGCGATGTTAGTGGGGAAAGATATGCCATCTTGAAAAGGCATCGCAGTCGACCGGAAGGACTGCGCACCCGGTTCCGTATCGTGGATAGTGGTCTCAAATAGGGGATAGATAGTTTTAAATTAAGTGATGATTAATGATAAATAGTATACAAATTGCATTAAAATAGAGTTAACCATTTTACATTCACCATGGAATTTAGATTACCCAGATAATTGGAACTCAAGGTAATTCTAAATCTCTAATTTTAATCTAAAAAGATATATTTGAAGATAAGTTGTGTTGTGAGAGATATGATTTCACCCAAAAAGTACGCTAAAGCCGCAAAAGTACTGCCAAAAGGCTTTAAAACAGCTAACGAATTTTTTAACTATGTTTACAATGATCCGGACATGATCTGGATGGGTCAAAACACCAACCACCTCCATGACCAGGACGGGATCAGCGAGGCCATGGTAGCCAGTATACAGGGCAATGATTACTGCAAGTATCCCCCACCAGAAGGTTTTCCACGTCTCAAGGAACTCATTATGAATGACTTGGGGCTGGGCAGTGAATATGACATTCTGGTAACTGCAGGGGCAACAGAATCACTTTATATGTGTGCCAATGACATCCTGGAACCGGAAAACAACACCATAACCTGCGATCCTGGATATCTCATTATCGATAATTTCGCCAGCCGTTTCGGGGACCATGTTAAATCCGTACCAATTTACAGCCCGGAGTGCAGTTACAAACTAACTCCCGAACTGGTCAGGGAGAACCTGGACAAAAATACCAAACTGGTATCCCTGGTTGATCCACTTAATCCTCTGGGATCATCCTACACTCGACAGGAACGCAAAGAGTTCAAGGAAATTGCAGAGGATCATGACATCTACCTCTTACATGATATCACTTACCGTGATTTTGCACATGATCATCAACTCATGGCAGAGGTTTGCCCAGAGCATACAGTGACTGTGTACAGTTTCTCCAAGATCTATGGAATGGCTGGTATGAGAATTGGTGCTGTAATTGGAGTACCTGAGATAATCAACTCCATACGTACCATTGTTGTCAACGACCTTGGAACTAACCTGGTAGCCCAGAACGGAGCAATGGCAGCTATTGAATCCAAACCACAATGGATTGATCGGGTTAAAGGAACCACCCGCCAGAACCAGGACATAATCAAACAGGCAGTGGACCAGGTTGACGGAGCATTCATAGCAGTCTACCCATCAGATGGAAACATGATGGCTATTGACATGGTCGACACTGGAGTTACACCAAGGGAAATGGCAGACTACCTCATAGAACGTAAGATATTCTCCAGGGAAGGATCCTACACCAGTAAGAAATTCGGGCACCGCTACCTAAGGGTGAGCTTTTCCATACCCACACCACAAGTGGAGTACTTCGCGCAGTGTTTCCTGGAAGGGATGGACGCGTTGAAGGGTTCTAAATAAGGTAATAAGATTATAAATTGAATTATTTATTTTTTTTATTTCCTTAACTTTTTTATTTTATTTATATTCAAATATAGTTCCAGATATCTCCAAATTTAAATCATAAACCATTGCAAATATATATTAAGTCAAATGTTCATTATGTGATTGGGTGTTGAAGGTTTGAAAAAAAGTATCTTTGCTCTTATTTTAATTGTGGTTATTTGTGCCATTGCAGTAGCTTCATGGTTTGTTATGCAACCTTCACAGATCAACAACACCACCAACATTAGCAATAACACTAATAGTTCCAGCAATACCCCTAATTCTACTCTAAATAACACTAAAGTTTCCCAGGATAATGACCAAAATGGAAGCAAAAATCCGCCGCCTTCTAGTATATCTGCAGATGAGGCGAAGGATTTGGCGAAAAAATACGTAGGGCCCAATGTTATTTTGGGAAAACCCATAATGACTACCTATAAAGGGGTTCATGCTTGGCAGGTGCCAGTGTACACTATAAATCATAAATTCATAAACAACGTTTACATAGATGAGCGAACTGGTCAAAAAGTAAATTGAACCTAAATTAAAACTTTTTAAATTAAACTGGTTTTTTTAACTTTATACATCTTTTTAAATATCATTCATGATTTGTTTGACTTTAAATAAATTTAAAGAGGTTTTTCCTGATAAAAAGTTAATTTGTTCTGATAAAAAAGTATTCTCTGATAAATAGGGGTATAATCACGGGTAAATAAATAAGGTTAAAAAAAATTATGGGTTAAAAGGAAGTAGTGGAATGTTTAACTTTTAAGATAATAATATTCTCCTTTTTCCTTTTGTTCCCGGTCAAGGTAACTGTCCTGTTTATTAACCCGTGGTCGTTTGGTTTCCTTATCCCTTCTGAAGGTTATTCCTACATCGGATAGGAACCGGTTCATGGCCGAACGTAAGTCCATGGGACTGGTGGCATGACCTTCTACCCCTGGTTCACCAGTGAAGACCATGGCCCTGCTGGATATGTAATCAATGAACACTATATCGTGGTCCACAATGATTGCGGCAGCATTACGACCTTCAGTAACACGACGAATTGCCCTGGCTGCTCGGAGGCGCTGTTCAACATCTAAAAATGCAGTGGGCTCGTCAAAGAGGTATATATCTGCATCCTGAGATAGTGATATGGCCACTGATAAGCGCTGTAGTTCCCCACCACTCAGCTCATCCATCTTCTTCTCCAGAAGTTCTTCCAGGAGGAAGGGCTTCATGATCTCGGTTTTGAAGATGTTGGTGCCGTAGTTGGGTGCAGTGGTATACAGGAACTCCTGTACTGTCCCACTGTAATCAGATACCAGATACTGTGGTTTGTAACTGATTTTAACCTTTTTCTGGATTTTACCGTTATCTGGTTTTTCCACTCCTGCCAGCATCTTGGCAAAGGTGGTTTTACCAATACCATTGGGTCCGAAGGCAGTGATGATCTCATCATGCTGCACCTGACCTTCATCCACTCCCAGCTTGAACTTGTCGTAGGATTTTTCCAGGTCGCTGTATTCGGCCAGAACCTCAGCATCTACTGCAGCAGATGGGGGCCGTACCTGGAATTCAATGGCCTGCTTCCGGAAGCGAACATTTTCCTCCCGCAAGTATCCACCAATGTAGGTATTTATGCCCACTCTCACCCCACGCATCTGGGAAACCACACCGTAACCACCGGGTTGCCCGTATAAAATATGAACGTAGTCTGATATTGCATCCAGAGCTGCCAGGTCGTGTTCAATGACCAGTATTGATTTTCCCTCATCAGCAAGTTCACGGATAACCTGTACCGCGTTTAAACGCTGCCGTACATCCAACCAGCTGGTTGGTTCGTCAAAATAATAAAAATCAGCATCTCTAAGTACTGCTGCTGCAATGGCCACCCTCTGCAGCTCTCCCCCACTCAAATTTACTATTTCACGGTCCATGATAGAGTCCAGTTCCAGGGCATGGGTTACTGAGTCCAGTTTATCTCGCTGGTCCACACTGTTTAACAATCCCTCCACCTTTCCCTTCACGAATTTAGGCAAAAGATCCACCATCTGAGGTTTGTGTACTGCCTTTAAATTACCTTCAGAAAGGTTCTGGAAGTAATTTTGTAGTTGATTACCTTTGAAGTAGTTGATTATATCCTCCCAGGATGTTTCTTCATCATAATCTCCTAAATTGGGTTTTAATTCCCCGGAAAGAATGCGGATGATGGTTGATTTTCCAATACCATTGGGTCCCAGCAGTCCCACCACGGAACCTTCCCTTATGCTTGGTAAACCAAATAATTCAAACTGGTTCTGTCCGTAACGGTGTATGGGGTCTTCCAGTGCCTCTGGTAGGTTAATAATACTTATTGCGTGGAATGGGCAGCGGTTGGTGCATATCCCGCACCCTGAACACAGTTCCTCAGACATTATCGGTTTTTTAGTCTTGGGATCGATGGTAATGGTGTCTTCTTCCATGCGCACCCCTGGACAGTATTCAATACACATGTAATTACATTTCTTTGGCTGACAACGGTCATGGTCCAATATGGATATTCTAGTCAAAATTATCAAAACCTTAAATAGCTTTTAATGGGATTTAAAATGTTATAGATATATTTTTAAGTTATAAGACGTATTTTTAGAATGTTTAGTTATGTTTTATATTGAATTATTATATCATATATTCAATTAGTTTGCATCGTATTTTAATTAATGGATTTTATGATAAACATTTTTTAAAAAAGTATTTGATTAAATTTTAGTCCGCTTAAAATTCTTTTTTTTAAATTTAAACGGATTTTTTAGATTAATTTTTAGCTTTAATTTGGAAAATAAATCTGTAAAATAATAATTTGGAAAATAAATTAACTATAATTTTATTTTTTTTAAAAAAACTGACAAAAACAGTTATTTGACAAAATTATAATTCACAAAGAATTTTCACTTGATAAATCCTTAAAAATGGTTAAATTATTAAAACATAATTGTGTTTTTATCGATTTGATTAGTATTCATCTAAAATAAATATTATTTAAACTCTAATTATTATTATTATTATTATTATTATTATTATTATTATTATTATTAAATGGTTGGCTAAAATAATACGGATATTATTCAGTTAAAATATTAGTATAAAACGTTAATTAGAACTTAAAAAGAATACAAAAGAAAAAAGAAATAGATTAGGCTGCTTTAACAGCCATCTCTATATCTGATGCTTTAACGGTTTTTCGTCCTGCGTGTTTAGCTAATTTAACAGCTTCTACAGCAATCCCTTCACCCATATCTTCCAATACTTTGGCTAATGCGTCTCTTGCATCATCACTTACTCTTGGAGCACCAGCATTTTTAATGATCCTTCCTACTGGAGCAATTGGCAATTCAGCCATGTTAATCACCTCGTTCATCTTTAGAGTCTCCATAATATTTAAATTTGTCGATCTTGTGCTTAGAAAAAACCCTTACTACCAAAGGTGTTCAACTTGAAAATTATAATTAACTAAGGGTAAGTTCAACATTCAGTTACCATTGTGTATAGTCATGAGTTCCCTATACTAAAAATTAGCATTCAACTGGGTGTTGTCTAACCACTTCATTTATAAGTACTTTGCTGTTCATAGTACTAAACAGATTATGGGTGAATTCAGAAAAAAATACTCTGTAAATGTAAATAAACAGCAATAAAGGATGATTAAAATGATAGTGAATATTATAAACCCTGCATTTAAAGAGGGGGAACCAATCCCTCCCCGATACAGCTGTGAAGATGTGAATATTTCTCCCCCTATTAACTGGGATCAGCCAGATTTATCAGTACCTGCAGATGGTAGCATGGCTATTATTTGTGATGATCCTGATGCACCTGGAGGTACCTGGGTGCACTGGGTTATTTTCAACATACCTCCAGAAACCCGCACCCTGCCGGAAATGATCATGCAACGTGAAGAACAGGAAAACGGGGCACTTCAAGGTGTTAATAGTTGGGGTACCATTGGCTACCGCGGTCCCTGCCCACCCAGCGGAACACACCGTTATTACTTTAAAGTCTATGTGTTGGATAAGAAACTGGATCTACTTCCAGGAATCACTAAAGATGAACTGTTAAATGCCATGGAAGGGCATGTAATTGATGAAGGGCAGGTTATGGGTACTTACACCCGTAAATAGCAGTGGATGGGAATAAATTTTGGCTATACACTCGAAATATTAGTGGATGTGAATAGGTTTTGGGTATTTAAAACGTAAATAGCTAGGGATATGAATAAATCCGTATTGGGAGAAATCAAATTGAATCTGGAAAAAAAGGATTTAGTATCTTTAATTTCTAAAATTAGAAGAGATATAGGTCACAAGGATGTTGAGGTGGATATATCCAACATCATTTTTAATGAAGAGTCCGGAACACTTTTAATCATAACCCCGGATCGTCCTGAGAAATCAGTGGTTATTGGTAAAGGGGGATGGGTAGTGGGACGACTCCGTGAAGAATTGGAGGTTAATTCCATCCATGTGGAGGCTTATTCTGACTTCATTGTACCTCAATACAGGATGGGACTTGCCTTGACCAGACTGGAAGATATTACTGCAAAATATCCTTATCCTTACAATAAACCCCTTTTGAACTTGATTAATCTTTTAAAGGTACGTATTGAAAATCCATACGATATCGAATCGTTTTTATGTGAGTATCAACTTTTAAATAATCACAGAAACTTTCAGGGAGATTTTCAGGAAAATTATCAAGAGGGATCAAAGAAAAATGAGGGATCAAAGAATATTCTCTATAACTCAAATGACAGTCTGATGGATGATACTAAAAAAGGAAATGCTGAAGCTGGTGAATTTAGGACAGTGGTGGCATTATCTGGAGGTGTTGATAGCAGTTCATCCCTCATCATTGCCCAAATGTTGGGATTTAATCCCCTGGCAGTCACTGTTAATCCCGGGGACATAATACTTCCCCGTTACTTCCGTGAAAGTGTGGAAAGTCTTACACAGAAACTGGGAGTTGAGCACCGGTATCTGGAGGTGGATATGAGTGAGGTTGTTACAGGATCACTTGAAGGGCAGTTCCATCCCTGTGGAAGGTGTTCAAAAGTAATAGAAGAAGCTATTTCTGATTTTACCCGGGATAACCATATTCCTTTTTTGATCTACGGAGACCTTCTCTCCACAGGGACACAGTCCCTCCAGATGGAAATGAATCGTTCTGGGGATAATGGAGATGGTTTTAAAATAGGGAACAATCTAGGTAAGGGAAACTTTTTAAGAATCAACCTTCCAGCACTGTTATCGTTTAAAAAAGGGGATGTTAAAAAAATAGCTGGTAGATGGGGTGTTAAAAAACGAGGAGGATATGGATGTCCATTAATAGGAGAAGTTCATAAAAAACATCCACACATGCAACGTTTTTCCATTCAACGAGTTCTAAGAGAAACTCGGGCCGGAATACTGGAGCCTGGAGAAGCCCTTGATCAAATAAAGGGCTAATCATTTAATAATTATTTAATAAGTTCCAGTATACCGTATATGATCAGGAATAATCCTGCCAGGTATCCCACCAGCTGGGGGTAAATAAGCATCAAAACCCCTAATATAATTGCAATTATGGCGATTATTTCTTGGGTAGTGTTTTCTTTCATACATCTATTTTTTGTAGGAGAATGTATATAAATATTGTGAAAAGAGTTTAATTATTATAAAATGAGGTTAATCATGAAAAGATCGGTAAAATTCTGCCCGAATTGTGGTTCTATGAATATAAAATGGCTTAATCCTCAAATGTGGTCTACATGGAAGTGCTGGGATTGCGGATATCAGGGGGCGGTGGTTATTGAAGATGAAGTACTGGCAGAAGAGATAAGGAAAAATTTTCTAAAGAAAATAAAAAATAAAGAAACAGATCTTAAGAAGGAAGAAACAGATTCTGATTCAGAGGAATGATGCTCATGCCCAAAGCAAATGTCTGTCCCCAGTGTGGGTCCCGAAAATATAAACTACGCATCCCTGAAACTTCACTATGGAAATGTGAAAAATGTGGATATCAGGGCACTATAGTTATTGAAGATGGAAATCTTGAAAAAAAGGTTAAAGAAGCAAGGAAAATGGATAAACTTCAGAAAAAACTTTTAAGAGGAAGATAAATTCTAATTTAATAAAAATTTTTATTTAATGTAAATTCGATTTAAAATAATTTATGGTCAAATATTTTTTTATAGGTGATTTTTTTAATTTCGGAGTTATCTTTTATTTTTCAGTGAGTTAGTCTAGCAACATTCATGGAGTTTAAGTTATTCTCACGAACATTTTATTGGGACTTATTCTCAACAACAAATTCCCTCAAGTTACCAATGACTTCCTGTACCATGGCTGGTGCAGGGCCACCAATCACTTTTCGGCTGTGAACGATCTCCTGCGGATCTAATGCTTTTGTTACAACCATATCATCTATTCCCAGTGTTTCACCAGTCAATTCCTTGGATATCTCATCCAGGAAATGGGTGTCAATTTCCTCGGCCTTCATACCTTTATCCAGGGCAACAGTCACTGCCCTTCCCACTATCTGGTGGGCGGTTCTAAAGGGTAATCCTGCATCCCGTACCATAAGGTCTGCCAGTTCAGTGGCTGCTGAGAAATTGGCCCGTGCCAGTTCCTCACCCCTGTCACCTTTAAACTCTGCTGATGCGAGCATGCCCATGGTAATCCTCAGGGCGGAGCTTAAAGTATCGGTTGCCTTCCACAGGTGTGGTGTGACTTCCTGCAGGTCCCGGTTGTAGCTCTGGGGCAGGGATTTAATAATGGTGAGAACGGTAACCAGTTCACCATTGAGGACCGCTGTTTTTCCACGTACAATCTCGGCCACATCTGGATTCTTTTTCTGGGGCATTATGGATGATGTTGATGAGAATTCATCCGTAAGCTCCACCATCCGAAACTCGTAGGTGCTCCAGATAATGAGCTCCTCACAGATCTTGGATAAGGTGGTTCCCAGCATGGTCAGTGCAAAAACAGTTTCAGCTATAAAGTCCCGGCTGCTCACCCCATCTATGGAGTTCTCCATAGGACCTGAAAATCCCAAAAGTTCCGCAGTTCGGTCCCGGTTAATGGGGAAACTGGTTGTGGTGAGTGCCGCTGAACCCAGGGGGCACAGATCCATCCGCTGATAAGCATCATGGAGTCTTCCATAATCCCGTTTAAGGGCTTGGGCATAAGAGAGAAGATGATGAGCAAAAGTAGTGGGTTGGGCATGCTGCAGATGGGTGTAACCCACCATCAGGGTGTCCAGATTTTCCTCAGCCATCTCTATGATAACTTCAATAAAAGTGAGTAGTTCTTTTTGTATACTTTGAATCTCTTGTTTTAATGCAATTTTAAGATCGGTTGCCACCTGGTCGTTACGCGACTTGGCAGTGTGCATGAAACCAGCATCAGGGCCCATTACCTTGGTAACGTAGTTTTCCACTGCCATGTGAATGTCCTCCACTGTAGTGTCCAGATCCAGAGCGCCAATACCTTCTTTTTCCAGTTTATCCAGTGCACCGAGGATCTGCTCCCCTATGTCCCGGGGAATGATCTCCTGTTCTGTAAGCATGGTGGTGTGGGCCCGGTTACAAAGAATATCTGCCTGGAATATGCGACGGTCGAATTCAAGGGAAGATGTGAAATCAGCCACTTCCTGGCTCATCTGCCCCTTAAGTCGTCCTGAACGAAGATTCAAAAGAATACACCTTTCTATATCATATGTTGATCTAATTTTTAATCCTACTTGAATTCTTATCTTTAGATTATAATTATTAGATAAGGTCCGGATTATTATTTTTTACCTTCTTTACCTTTCCACTGGGTGTAACCGCATTTTCCACAGGCGTAACGGTCTCCGTGGTCTGCCATGAATACACCATGGGAGCAACGTACACATTCAGGGTTTTTGCGGATGATTTTATTATCTTTAACTTCGTATAGTTCAAATTTCTTCATGATCCATCCTCCTGATTTAGTTTAATAACTACCAACTTAGATTCTATAAATTCAAGTTAAAATTGAATTTATTCTTCTTCAGCTTCTTCTTTTACTGCTTCTTTGTTTTTTGCCAGGACGTGCTGTTTTTCTATTTCAACCAGCTTTTCCTCGGAGTCGTAGAGCTTAGCATAACCATCTGCTCGGCCTTCACCGAAGCTTGGTTTCACTTTATCCACCACTAAAAGATTTTTGTCCACATTTAACTGTGCGACGAGTCTGTTTTTAACTTCTAGTACCTTAGGGGTGGATTCGCCCTGGTAAATGCAGTTAAAGTGTATTTCAGTTCGGTTTAAAAGGGGATTTTCAACCTGTTCTTTTATGTCTATTTCCATAATTATCTCTCCTCTAATTTACTTTTTAACTTTTTAACTTTATTTATAACTTTATCAACTTCACAAACTACCAGACCTTCACCGGGTTGTCCATAAAGGACCAGGGATCCTGATGGGGCCATCAAGATGCATGGAATGGCGGCTAAATCTTCTTCACCATCCACTAGTATCAATACCTTAAAGCCGGTTTCAATCAACTGGAAAGCTTTTCGGATGGTCTCCTGTAGTTGGTCAGTGATGACTCCAGGAGGGTTTTTAACATTCAATGTTACGTTGTCGTAGACCACGTCATAAGCAGCGGGTTTTCTCTCCACCACATTATCAATAATTCCCAGATGAGGAATTAATCCTGCTTTCTGCAGATTCTGGGTGGTTATATCACCCACGGAGATCAACAGTTCATCGGGATATTTGGAGTTTATAAAATCCTCCGCATCATCGAGGGAAGTATAAAGCACTCCCAATGGCTTTTTGAATTCAGATCGGAGTTTCGAGTTAAGTATTAGCACTATCTAACCCTCAGAGCATATTCTCCAGGTAGAGCGATCTTCAGTTCCTGGGCAATTGGTGATTCTTCAGGATCCACGATGATCAAAAATCCACTCCAGTTCTTGGAGGTAGCTAAATTACAGACAGCGCATCGGTCCTCTTCCATGAGGCGATGACAACGGGTACATGCTTTTGTAACCATTTACTTTTTCTCCTTTTTAGCTTTACCTTTTTTGCTTCTTTTCTCTTTTCCCGCTTCGATCCATTCCACCCGTCCCAGATTGGGTTGTCTCATGGTGAGCCCGATTTTGGTTTCCTTGGAAGACTTACCCTTCAGACTGAGGGCCACAATTCTGGCACGTACCTTGTTACCTTCTTCCAGGGCCTTTTTGGATTCTTTACCGATTAAAGCCCCTCTTTTCCCATCGTAGTTTATGTAGTCATCGGTAACCTGCGATACATGCACCAGGCCGTCCATTGGTCCGATGCGTATGAAAGCACCGAATTCGGTTACTTCGATAACTTCTCCTTCCACGATTTCGTGTAATTCAGGTTTGAAGAACAGTGCATTGAATACTACCTCATGGTAGGCAGCTCCGTCACCCATTATGACTTTGCCCACACCAATTTCTTCTATGTCTTTGACAGTGACCATTAATCCCATTTTCTTGTCGATATTACCCACGTAATTTTCGTTTATAATCTCGCTGGCCACTTCATTAAGGGGTTCTTCAAAGCGGTTGGGTGGGATTCTCACTGTGTCCTCTATTTTGGATATTAAATACAAACAAATCCCTCAGTTTATAATTTTTTTATTTACTTCATGTAACTGCAAATTAATCAATGCCTTCAAAGGAATCAAACCTTAAAAGGCTTCTTAAGACAGACCTACTCTTTGAGGTTAGATATTGACCTACTCTTTGAAGGTAAGACTCAAGATGGATGGATTTAATTAAATGAATTTTATTAGATGGATTAGGCTCTATAATTACAGTTCCTGGTATAATTTCATGGAGTGTGCCACGGCTTCTTTGGCTTTCTGTGCGTTTTCCCATCCTAAGATTTCGGTTTCTTTCCCTTCCAGTGTTTTGTATTCTGCAAAGAAGTGAGCAATCTCATTCAGGAATGATTGTGGTAAGTCACCTATGTCAGTAACGTCTTTGTATCGGGGGTCGTTCACTGGCACTGCCAGAATCTTATCATCCTTGTCATCCCCATCGATCATACGCATCATTCCAACGGGTCTGGATTCAATTACACATCCTGGAAAGGTGGCTTCGTCCATGATCACCATGATATCCATGGGATCCCCGTCATCGTAAAGGGTTTGAGGTATGATTCCGTACTCCGCAGGGTAATGGAATGGGGAATAAAGTACCCGATCCAGGGCGAATGCTTCCATATCTTTATCGTATTCGTACTTGTTTCTTGATCCTTTTGGTATTTCAATAACCGCATATACCACTTCAGGAACTGATGGCCCACTTTTTATATCCTTCCAGAGATTCATGTTAAATTTCCTCCAAAAAACCAACCTGAACTATAAAGTTGGTAGAATTTCATTTAGATAAGTTTTCATACATTTTTTCATTTAGATATAGTTCTTGTACATTTTTTTTGAATGATGATTAAATAAATTTTAATCTAATTTGTAATTCAAGTCTATTAAATTTGATTCAACGATTCATTTTAAACTTTGATTGAATATATGTATGAATCCAATTGTAAGTTTGAGTCAGTCTTAAATGAGATTTTGGGTTAATCTTAAATGTTAAGATGCCCATCCACTGCCAGATATCGTCTCTGGCGTAGGTAAATCACACTTATTCCTATTTCCCTTGCACGGGTTCTTAGTTCCCGATCATTGGTGCACAGCACACGAGATATACGAAGTAAAGCATCGTCCACCATTTCTCCTTTTAAAAGTTTCACTTCTTTAAGTTTAAATGGGGGGGACTTTGCAATTTTAAGAGCAATTGAGGCTGCTATTTTGTTTTTGCCTTTGCTTCGTTTTTTTATTTTTTCCAATTCAAACATCACTGGTGAAGGCACCAGAAGATGGTAAGATGGTAAGGTGCGTTCCAGTTCTTCTGTTAAATCCAGTGGGAACTGGGCCGCCATCATAAAAAATTTGCGTCTAGGACAGCCTCTTTAGCGTATGATTCCATAACCAAT